>CAYXVJ010000086.1:0-9898 GCA_964468675.1 uncultured Oscillospiraceae bacterium | reverse complement strand
CAAGAATAAGGGAGTTATCGCAATGCTTGATGCAACGATTGACTACTTACCTTCACCACTTGACATTGCTGCCATTAACGGTGTTCATCCTAATACCGATGAGGCAGACAGTCGTCCAGCAGATGATAATGCACCATTTTCTGCCTTGGCATTTAAGATTATGACGGATCCATTCGTCGGTAAGCTTGCATTCTTCCGTGTTTACTCCGGTAAGTTAGATGCAGGATCTTACGTCCTCAATGCCACCAAGAACCGCAGAGAGCGTATTGGTCGTATCCTCTTAATGCATGCGAACCACCGTGAAGAGATCGCAACGGTTTATTCTGGTGACATCGCAGCTGCAGTTGGTCTAAAGGACACCACAACAGGTGATACACTTTGTGATGACAAGGCTCCAATTATTCTGGAGTCCATGGACTTCCCAGAGCCTGTTATCTCGGTTGCGATCGAGCCAAAGTCCAAGGCCAGCCAAGACAAAATGATTATTGCTTTACAAAAGCTTGCTGAAGAAGACCCAACCTTCCGCACCTACACCGATTCAGATACGGGTCAAACCATTATCTCTGGTATGGGTGAGCTGCACTTGGATATTCTCGTGGACCGTATGTTCCGTGAATTTAAGGTGGAAGCAAACGTTGGTGCTCCTCAGGTCGCCTATAAGGAGACTGTTACACAGCATGCTCGTGCACAAGGCAAGTTCGTCCGTCAATCGGGTGGACATGGTCAGTACGGTGATGCAGTAATTGAAATTGAACCATTGGAAGCAGGCGCCGGCTACATCTTTGAAAATAAGATTGTTGGTGGTACCATTCCAAAGGAATTCATCGCACCAATCGATGCAGGTATTCAAGAAGCCATGGCAAGTGGTATCTTGGGTGGATATCCTGTTGTTGATTTCAAGGTTACCTTACTCGATGGTTCTTACCATGATGTTGACTCATCAGAAATGGCATTTAAGATCGCCGGTTCCATGGCCTTTAAAGAGGCTATGCGTAAGGCATCACCAGTTCTGCTTGAGCCAGTTATGAAAGTTGACATTACTGTACCTGATGAGTACATGGGTGATGTTATGGGTGACGTTAGCTCAAGACGCGGCCGTATTGAGGGAATGACCTCGATTAGTGGCGCACAGTTGATTTCCTCATTCGTCCCTCTCTCTGAGATGTTCGGTTATGCAACAAACCTTCGTTCAAGGTCACAAGGACGTGGTACATTCGTCATGCAGATCTCACATTTTGAGCCTGTACCGAAGAGTATTGCAGAAGAAATTAGTAAGAAGTAAGTCTGTACTTTAACAGACGGCAGTGCTTTCAGATGATTGTACAATGACACTTGCGTAATAAAGAAGATTTGATATAATATCTGAAGGCGTATGCCATTAAATATTTGATTCAACCAGCCAGGTTGAAATAAGGAGGATTTTTCTGAAATGGGAAAAGCTAAATTTGAAAGAACAAAGCCCCATGTCAACGTAGGAACCATCGGTCACGTTGACCATGGTAAGACCTCATTGACAGCTGCTATTACCAAAACGTTGGCAATGGCCGGTGGAGAAGGCAACGCCAATTATACCAGCTATGATAATATCGATAAGGCCCCGGAAGAGCGTGCACGTGGAATCACAATCTCAACATCACACGTTGAATATGAGACACCAAACCGTCACTACGCACACGTTGACTGCCCAGGTCACGCGGACTACGTTAAGAACATGATCACAGGTGCTGCTCAAATGGACGGCGCAATCCTCGTTGTTAGTGCAGCTGATGGCCCAATGCCACAGACACGTGAGCACATCTTGCTTGCACGTCAGGTTGGTGTTCCAGCAATCGTTGTTTTCCTAAACAAGTGTGACGTAGCCGATCCAGAGCTCATCGAGCTCACAGAGATGGAAGTTCGTGAGATGCTCAGCGAATACGACTTCCCAGGCGACGATGCTCCATTCATCCAAGGTTCTGCACTACAGGTTCTAGAATCTGATAGCACAGACATAAACGATCCAGTTTATGCTCCAATCCTTGAGCTTATGGAAGCTGTTGACTCATTCATTCCTACACCAGCTCGTCCAACAGACTTGCCATTCGCAATGCCTGTTGAAGACGTGTTCACCATCTCCGGTCGTGGTACAGTTGCTACCGGTCGTGTTGAGCGTGGTATCGTTAAAGTCGGTGATCCAGTTGAGATCGTTGGTCTAAGCGAAGAGAGCATGAACTCGGTTATTACCGGTGTTGAAATGTTCCATAAGCTCATGGATCAAGGTGAAGCTGGTGATAACATTGGTGCATTGCTCCGTGGTATTAACCGTGATCAGATCCAACGTGGTCAAGTCATTGCTAAACCTGGTAGCATCAAGCCACACACCAAGTTCTCGGGTCAAGTCTACGTTCTGTCCCAGTCTGAAGGTGGCCGTCATAAGCCTTTCTTCTCTGGTTACCGTCCGCAGTTCTTCTTCCGTACAACTGACGTTACAGGTGTAGCCAACTTGCCAGAAGGCGTTGACATGTGTATGCCTGGTGACCACGTTACCATTACAGTTGAGTTGATTACTCCAATCGCTCTCGAAGTTGGTGACAAGTTTGCTATCCGTGAGGGTGGTAAGACTGTTGGTTCCGGTACTGTTTCTACAATCGGTGAGTAATCACTTCTAGTAGAGCCAAGTTAAACATTTAAAAAGAACCATCTTAGTTGACTCAAGTATGAGGATGCTAAGATGGTTTTTTCTTGTCTTTATTCGGATTGTTCTTTTCTAAATTCTTGAGGGGAGAGATCCGTTTCACGTTTGAAAACTTGGCTGAAGTAAGAAAAATTCGTAAATCCAGTCTTTAAGGCAATTAAGCTAATTGGGACCGAAGTCTCAAGGAGCATATGCTTGGCAAGCAAGATTCGTTCTTGCAAGATGAACTGAATAAGAGATAATCCTGTCTCACGTTTGAATAGCCTTGAGAGGTAGTCTGGATTCAAGTGGACCATCTCAGCTAATTCTTGTCTTCCTAATTCCTGATCGAGATTTGCTCTGATGTGATTTTTTAGTATTTCTATAGGATCTTCCTGATCTAGTTCCTCAACTAGATCAGGTATCTGTCTATTCGTTTGCTCTTTATTATTTATTGTACCACTCAAATTGTATGTCTCTATTAAGCGCATGACAGCTTCCTTAATTTTTTCGTAAGGTGCGGGTTGTAAGATATAATCGAAAGCCCCTAGACGAACGGCTTCTTGAGCATAGGTGAATTCAGCATAGGCTGATAAGAAGATACATTTCGTTTTTAAGTTTTGATCTCGAATTAAAGATAGTAGTTCTAAACCATTGGCTGGCGGTATTTCTATATCGCTTAAGAGTATATCTACGGACTCATGTAGCAAGAGGCGCTTGGCTACACTAACACTGTTGGCGCTTAAGACCGTTTTTATACCTAAACTCGTCCAATCGATGCTTCTTTCAAGGCCTCTGACAACATCAGGCTGATCGTCTACGATGAGAATAATCATGAGGCATCTCCTTTCACTAGATCAAGGGGGATATACACTTCTGATACAGGGCCACTAGCGGTATTATAAAAAGCTAAAACCACATCGTCACCATAAATCATTTTGAAGCGGTGTCTGACGTTTTTAATACCGACATGTGCCGATGTATATACGCTTGTAGGCCCATCTTGATTGATGTCTTTTAAAACTTCGCTTGAAAAACCTTTACCGTTATCCTTTACACTTAACTGTAAGAAAGATTGCTCTAAGTCTTCTATAACCTTGGCACTAACCTCAATCTCTACTATTTCTTCAGATTGATGTTGTATTGAGTTTTCAACAAAGGTTGAAAGAGTCAGTGGTGGAATACTATAGTGGTGCAAACTTGCTTCTATGTCTAGCGTAAGCTTAGGTTTTAATGCTGAAAAGTTTTGCTGGATTAAGATATAGTTCTTTATATGATTAAGTTCTTCTTCTAAGCTGACTAAGTCTAACTGATCGCGGAAGATATAACGTAAGTGTCCTGAGATGGCGAGTATCATGGATTGAGTTCTTTGACCTTCTCCTTGACCTGCTATGGCATATAAGCCTTTTAAGTAATTCAAGTAGAAGTGGGGTCTAATCTGCAGTTTTAAGTATTGCAGTTGTGCTTGTTGGGCTTCAATGGTTCGTTCATAACGATCGATCCGAAGGTCTCTGATTTCGCTCATCATTTCATTAAATGTTTCATTCACTGCTTGGAATTCTTCTACATGGCTATCTGGAGATCTAACAGCCATGTCCCCTGAGCGAATCGCTTCAATCGTGTGCTTGATACTAGATAGTGGCTGTAAGACATTTCGTTTTAACCAAGACAATACGAGTGGTATTAGAAGTATCGATGTTAGTGATGCGATGAGTAAGGTCCAGTGTAACGGTGATAAGCCATAGAGGTAGCCACTGTTTGGAATGAATAGATGCATCGTTATATCTGAATTGGGTATCTGATCACTTAAGATGAGTGCATCGTCTTTATTGCTGTTCGAAGGCGTATTAGAGCCAGCAGGGCTATCAAAGCCAAGATGAATGGCCTGATCTGAGAAGAAGCCAACATCACCTAATGTTTCAAATGAACTTAAAGCAACTAGATAGGTACCACGTCCGCCATAAAAGTGCATGACATAAGGTGTGCCTCCTATGTTTCTTGTAATCCATCCATCTGAATAGGTGAAGCGATCAATTCTCACTACTTCGCGTAGCCAACTGCGGATGGAGTCTTTCTCTTCATATGGTAGGTCTAAACGAAAGCTATCTCGATAGCTTTGGCTGCCCTCGCTGTATATGAAGACTGCATCTAGTGCAGTATAGGCACCAGATACGTCTTTTAAGCGATTGATGAGCTCGTGCGAAGCCAAGTGGGCTTGGAGCGGGTTTATGCCTCTCATTAAACTAGTAAAGTTTGGGCTTGACGCAGAGGTCGATACCATCATGTCGTCGATCTCTGTAAGTCTTCTTTCGATCTGACTGCGAGAATAATCGAGTGTCCTTTGATTGGACGCTACAATGCTCGCATTGAATTGATAGAAGGCGAAGAAATTGACAGCCAGAATCAAGCTGATCAGAAAGCTTAAGACCAGCGATAAGAATAGTATTAAGCGTTTATTTAAAGAATAGTGCTTCACCAAAGCCTTAGTACTCATAGATGCTCCCTTGTAAATGAATTACTTTACTACGGATCAAATGAAGGATCAAGTATCACTGCTTGCGTAATTTTGTAAAAATAACACTTTATTTTTAATGTTGTGACGCGATTTGCAAGATTTCATTTTGAAGAAGTCATAAAAACTAAAGTTCAAGTCGTTTAATTGATAGTCTTGATTTCATAGATGTAAGAAAATATACAGAGATTATACCAGAACACTAGAAGAAAGATCTGTGATTTTTGGCTCTGGTTAAGAGGAGGACAAGATGAAGAAGAGAGCACTCTTAATGGGTTTCTTGACACTAGCTGTTTCAGTACTGGCCGCGGCCTGTGGTGGATCAGGTGGTGAGACAACAACTGCAGGTTCTACGGAGCCTGGACAAACAACAATAGAAGGTAGTAGCAATACTGAAGACGACTTGAAAGAACCTTCACTCGTAACCTTAGATGTGGTGACGATGTCGTCAGGTAAGAATGAGCCGGACATCTCCAATGTAGCAGCGGAGATGAACAAGATCTTAGAAGATCGTTTCAACATTAACGTTGATCTTACCTTTATTCCATTTGGAAACTATGCGGATCAAATTACCTTGATGTTGTCTTCAGGTGAAGATGCAGATCTCTTACCTGTCTACATGATCCCACTACCATCAGCCGCTCATGCAGGTCAGATCATACCACTAGATGATCTATTAGATCAGTATGGTTCAGGCATACAAGAAGCCTTAGGTGATTACTTAGAAGCTGGTAGAGTTGACGGCGATATCTATGGTGTAACCACAGGTCGTGATCTTGCAAACTCCCAAGGATTTGCTATGGTGAAGTCGGTTGCTGATGAACTAGAGATTGATGTAGAGTCAATCAAGACCTTAGATGATCTTGAGACAGCTTTATATACCGTCAAAGAAAATACAGAGAACGTTTGGCCGGTTGTCGTATCTGCTGGTGAGAACATCCGTAACTGGGGTTGGGATCCACTGGGCGATGACGTAATCAACTTGGGTGTACTCATGAACATGGGTCAGGACAAGACTGTAGAAAACCTTTATGAGACAGACGAGTATCGTGATCTTGCAACAAGAATGCACAAGTGGATGCAAGATGGTTTAATCCAAGCAGATGCTGTGAATACAACAGAGACTGCAACAACCTTGATTTCTGCAGGTACAGGCTTTGGCTACTTCACAAACTTAAAGCCAGGTTATGCAGAAGAGAACTCTTCGGCTTTAGGCATTGATATTGTCGTAGCGGAGATTGTACCAGCCTTGGCTGCTACCAATAACGTATCAAGAGCAACATGGGCCATTTCTAGTGGTTCAGACCATCCAGAAGCTGCCATGAAGGTGTTAAACGAATTATTCTCTAACCCTGAGCTTTCAAACCTCTACATGTATGGTATTGAAGACGTGCACTACAAAGTAGTCGAAGCAGGTGCCGCATCCAATGGACAAAGCATCATCGACTTTGCAGATGGCGTAGACGCAACAACATCAAACTACCGTCGTTCGGGTACATGGTTACAACCAAACCAGTTCGTAGGACATGTTTGGAATGGTAGTGCAGCTGACATCTGGGACCAACAACAACAGTTCAACGAAGATGCATTGAAGTCTGTAGCCTTTGGTTTCACCTATGACTCAGCCAATGTACTAAACCAGGTCACAGCTGCAACAAACGTCGTTGCGAAGTACCACAAGGCTCTCTTAGCAGGTGCCTTAGATCCTGAAGCAACACTAGAACAGTTCAATGCAGAACTCTATAGTGCAGGCTTACAAGACATCTTAGATGAGAAGCAAGCTCAACTCGACGCTTGGTTTGCCGCAGAAGGCAATTAAAAACGATTGCACAACTACTGTATGTGAAGATGGTGTAAGACTTACACCATCTTCTTATATAGTGACTTAGGAGAGGGAAGATGAAGAGGACTCAAAGCTTAAAGGCAAAAAGGCGCATAGATCGCTTCAAGAAGAACGTACCGTTTTTCATTATGTTTTTGCCAGGTATGATCTACTTGTTGATCAATAACTATATACCAATGCTAGGTTTAGTCATTGCATTCAAGCAGGTGAATTGGAACCTGGGTATATTGGGTAGTCGCTTCGTTGGATTTGACAACTTTGAGTTTTTATTTCGAACGAAAGAAGCTTGGACGATTACCAGAAACACCTTAGTGTATAACACAGTATTTATTGTTTTAGGAACAGTAGTAGCAGTAGCAGTGGCTATCTTATTAAATGACATCCGCTCGAAGCAGATGAAAAAGGTGTATCAAACCTTATTCTTACTGCCATACTTGATCTCCATGATTGTAGTCAGTTACCTGGTCTACGCGATGCTCTCTAGTGAAAATGGCTTTATCAATTTGAGTATCCTTAGACCACTTGGCATTAAAGAAGTCAGTTGGTATACAGAAGCCAAGTACTGGCCTGCCATTTTAATTATCGTGAACACATGGAAGAGTTTTGGTTATAGTTCCATCTTGTACTATGCAACGATAGTCGGCATCGACCGTGGCTACTATGAAGCAGCTGTCATTGATGGTGCAAGCCGTTGGGAACAGGTGAAGTACGTCACCTTGCCCGCACTAGTTCCAACAATTATCACCTTAACCTTGATGAGCATTGGTCGTATCTTCTACTCAGACTTCGGTCTCTTCTATCAAGTACCGATGGACTCAGGTCCACTCTATGACGTGACCAATACGATTGACACCTATGTCTACCGTGGACTCGTTCGCTTGAATAACATTGGTATGTCGTCTGCTGCAGGCTTCTATCAAAGTGTTGTTGGTTTCTTATTGGTCTTATTAGCAAACTTTACGGTTCGTAAGGTTAGTGCTGAAAATGCAATGTTTTAGGAGGGAGAGACTATGGTTGAGAAAAAAGGTCCATTTCAGTTTGTAGCGAATAGCATCATGACCGTGATTGCACTTTGCTGTCTCTTTCCGTTCTTGCTTTTATTTATGTCATCGATTACCAGTGAGACTAGCCTCGTTCGAGATGGTTACTCACTATGGCCAGGAGAGTTCGGTATTGAGTCCTATGCATACATATGGCGCAACATCAGTTTAGTCGGTAGAGCCTATGCGATTACTGTGTTCGTTACACTCGTCGGTACACTTACGAGCATGCTGATGACTATCTTTATGGCTTACCCCTTGTCGAGAAAGGAGTTTGCCTGGAGACAGCCTTTATCCTTCTTTGTATTCTTTACAATGCTCTTTAATGGTGGCTTGGTACCGACTTACATCATGTATACGAGATACTTTGATATTAAGAATACATTAGCTGCCTTGATTATCCCGTCTTTATTAGTCAGTGCCTTCTACGTCATTATTATGAGGACTTACTTTAGTACGAACATTCCTGAGGCAGTCATTGAAGCGGCACGTATCGATGGAGCAAACGAATACCGCATTGTCTTTACTGTCGTACTCCCCATGTCCCTCCCCATGATCGCGACCTTAGCCCTCTTGATTGGCCTAGGCTATTGGAACGATTGGCGCAATGGTTTGTATTACTTAACAGACACCAGGTTGTTCTCGATTCAAAACGTATTGAATCAAATGCTGCGTGATGTCCAATTCTTAAGAAGTGGAGCAGACGCATCTGCTATGGCAGATTTAGCGCGCGATTTACCTAGTGTTGGGATCAAGATGGCGATTGCTGTCATTGGTGCCATCCCCGTACTTGTTATTTATCCCTTCTTTCAGAAGTATTTCGTTAAAGGTATCACGATTGGAGCCGTTAAAGGCTGATTTAAACTGCCAAAACGCCAAATTCACTCATGCTCACTATATGATGTAAAGATTTATAAGACACTTTGGGTTATTCTATATAAGTATTAATAGAAAGACTGATTTTGTTTAACAATAGTCATCAGTAGGGGTGTAATATGGACGTTTTGGCAGCTTGTTTTATGCTGGCGGTAATTAGCTTACTTGCCATAGGTGCAGGCTATAGGTTGAATACTTGGATACAAGAACAAGATAAACCTTCTATACCTCGAAAGCAGTTTAGCCGTAGAACCATACACATCATTAGCTTATCTTTAGTACTTGCTCTAACGCTTAGTGCCTGTACAGGCGCATCTGGTTCAGAAACAGGTGCTAGTAAAGCTCGTGGCAGTAAACTGACAGATGAAGTAGATGAGCAATCCAAAACAAATCTTGAAACTACTGTAAGTATAGGCGTCGAAACAAAAGATGAAGGTGATACAACATCTCTTGATTCAAGTGAAGAAGATGTAACATCAAATACGTCAGATGCTGATTTTGAGGCTACAAAAACTAGTGCTCAAGACGATCCAAGAACAGATAATCCTGGTGATGAGACTGTTAAGGGGGTTGGCACGAGTGCTAAAGAGAAGCCTGATGTCCCCAGTAAGAACAGTTCATTAGAAGTTCACTTTCTTGATGTAGGTCAAGGAGCATCTGTCTTATTCATTCAAGATGACTACGCCATGATTCTAGATGGTGGTGATAGATCTACTTCGAGCTTTGTCGTAGCATACTTGAAGAAGCAAGGTATCGAGAAGATCGATGTAATGATTGCCACTCACTACGATGCAGACCATATCAGTGGCTTAGTTGGTGTCTTAAACGCCTTTGAAGTTGATGTTGTTTATAACGCAGATTATGTATGGACGACTAAAACATATGAATCTTATAAAGCAGCCGTAGCAAAATTCGCTGAACGTGAAATCTACCCTAAAATGGGTCAACAGTTTGATTTAGGGGACATGCGTGTT
>CAYXVJ010000085.1:0-9905 GCA_964468675.1 uncultured Oscillospiraceae bacterium | reverse complement strand
AAAAAGTTAAAATCGCCCAATATAATTAGTATGAAGCTATCTGAAAAGTTGCTTTTTTTGATTTTCATTTCAATATCCATTCAAAGTCTAGAATTCTCTTCTTGATGCGATGCATTTTATAATTTTTGTATCTTTTGTTTCACTACGTCATTTGAAATAGGCAGGAGTGTCTTTTGTTACCCTCTTTAGACCTGATCTAGATCTATGATGTGAATCGTTGCATTTTAAAGCAATATACATGGAGGTACTATATGTCTAAAAAAATCGGTATTATCGTTGGAAGCTTACGCCCAGAGTCGATCAGCAGTCAGCTAGGTCAAGCTATGGCCACTTTGTTTCCAGAATCCTTTGAAGTTGAAGAAATATCCATTATGGATTTACCCCTATACATAGATGATGCACCCGAAAATCAACCTGAGAGCTACGATGTGTTCCGGGAACAGGTCAAAGAAAAAGATGGTCTCATCTTTATTTCACCTGAGCACAACCGCTCCATCCCTGCTTCATTAAAGAATGCACTCGATGTTGCGTCTCGCCCATACGGTAAGGGTGCATGGTCAGGTAAGTCCGCTTTAATCATCTCACACTCACCTGGTATGCTATCTGGCTTCGGTGCCAACGCTCACTTACGTCAGATTCTCCCATCCTTAAACATTGATATCGTGGCTCAACCAGAAATCTACCTGGCCCAGTCTCATACACTAGTCAACGATAAAGGTGAATTCGACAGTCCAAGCACAGCAGACTTCCTCCAAGGAGCAGTTGATGCCTTAGTCGAGAAAATTTCATAAAGCGTTTTAAAATGCAGTTCGTAAAAAACATACGAACTGCTTTTTTCATCTCATCTTAAACTGTTACGTTCACACTCTAGCTGTTCTAAGTATTCAATGAGTATCTCATGCAACTCTTGAGGCAGAAAAAGTCTAGAGCCACTATCTTGTAGAACACAAAATATAAAACCCTGACGAATCAAATCCACTTCATCCATTATTTCATCTGTTGTCCGAATTCTCCCATTTGCAAAAACTAGTTTTTGCAATCCATCACTGAGCATACCCAAACTATCAGATAGATATGATGAGAAATTCATTAAGATCAAATCTTTAAGGACATGCCGTAAATCTTCAGCATGTAGGTGCTGATTAAGCTCTTCTAGCTCCTCTACGTCTTCTCGCTCATCAAGACCGTAAATATTATGTAAGAGCATACTAAATACACTAAAGCGATCCAAGCATGAGAGTGCAAGATCAAGGCTTAAAGGTAACTGCCCGTATAGTATGGGTTCCAATATAGGCATAGATTGATTCGCTGTAGTCTCATCCAACTTAATATGTCCATCTAGTAAATAAAACTTTTGTATGTCATCTTTGGTCGCCAATCTTGTTGGCACTTCCACAGCATTCATTTCTGCAATAAATTTGTCTAGTGAGCTAGACAGCGCAAAATTCCAAAACCACCTTTCAATAGTTGCTATTTGACTTTGATAAGGATCTACATCACGTGTGCCATACAAACTAAAATTCTTCTCCTGAAGCTCTTCTAATACATCCTTAGATTCATCATCTAGCTCATCCCAATACTGAAATGCGTGGTCGAAAAGCGATGTAGAAATAGCTTCTAAATGACTTGCAAACAGCAAGCGTTTATCTATAGTTTTTTGCCATTCTGAATCCTCTTTTACCGATGCCAATAAGAATCTTTCATTCCAAGGGTGCGCTTCTATATCTCCAACTAATAGGACGATTGGGCCCATACTGGCTATACGAAGCTTATAAGCTTCACCAATGTATGCATCCGCATCTATATGGCTCTCGTCATAGGTAAAAAGTTTTGACACAGCTTTACAAGATCTGAAGTAAACTTCATCGCCAAGATGGGTATCAAGTGCTTCAATTAAAAGTGTTGATGCTTCTTCAACAATAAGCTTAAATCCTTTGTTTGCACGCCACTCGTTTATTGCTGCTGCCCAATAGTAAGCAATGGCAGCCCAATCCTTAATGCCTAAAGAAGGTATTTGTTTAAACCTCTCTATATCACCAGACAACAGCATATGCTCAGCAATTATAAGCAGTTCAAGTTTGATATCCTTACTCTTATCGACAAGCTTAGCGCTATGCTGTATCAAAGCCCTTCTAATTCCTTCCGTTGTAAAAACCATCCTCATCACCTCTCGTATTGTTAAGATGCATTCTATGGTTAAAGATATGGTGATTGGAGCCTTAAAAAGCACGAAAACCTTCCATTTATGTCGGAAGGTTTTCGCACTGTAGTATGAAATGAATTAGTTTAGCGGCGTCTGCCTCTGGCAATCAAGAGTAATCTTAATAGCTGTAAGATAGAAGCTGCAGCTGCAGCTACATAGGTCATTGCAGCAGCATTTAAAACTTTCTTTGTACCTGCTAGCTCTTCTGCTGTAAGTACATTATTTTGATCCAAAATAGCCAATGCTCGCTTTGAAGCATTGAACTCAACTGGAAGTGTAATTAAGGTAAACACGGTTGTGAGCGAAAATGCAATTAAACCAATTTGAATAAACAGATCACCTGTCGATGAATTCAAAAGCATACCAATGATTAAAATTGGAATCGATAGAGTCGATCCAATATTCGTAACAGGTACTAAGGCTGAACGGAGCATCAATGGTCCATATTGCTGATCGTGTTGAATCGCGTGACCACATTCATGAGCTGCTACACCCACTGCAGCAATGGACTTAGAGCCGTATACAGGTTCTGATAGAGCAAGTTTCATCTCTCTTGGATTGTAGTGATCGGTTAAGTTACCTCTCACAGGCTCAATTTGTACAGAGTGAATGGAATTTCGATTCAACATTAATTGGGCCGCATCGCGACCGGTGATACCCGAACGGGTAGCTATTTGTGAATATTTATTAAAGGTACGACTGACATTTGCTTGCGCAATTAAACTTAACACTGCGCCGATAATGACGAAGATGTATGTCGCGTCCCAGAAAAACATAGGATAAAACAAAGCAATTACCTCCTCTTTCATTTATTTTAGCATGAACTTATGACGAGAATAAAAACAATAGGCGGTAAGCCGCTAACTATTCGTAACTTTAGACACAGCAGCTATTTTGAACATGCTTTAGACTAAGTATATCAACATCAAAATCACAATTACCTATAGGAGGTACCATAGTGAAACACACATTACCAGATTTACCTTATGCTTACGATGCACTAGAGCCACACATCGATGCTCGCACCATGGAAATTCATCACACAAAACATCACCAAGCCTACATCAATAACTTGAATGCTGCTTTAGAAAAGCATCCAGAACTAGCTGACAAGCCTCTACATGAGCTACTCAGCGACTTAAATAGCGTACCAGCTGACATCCGTATGGCTGTTCGCAACAACGGTGGTGGACATTACAACCACAGCCTATTCTGGACCTATCTCACAGCAGATGGCAAGGGCAAACCAGAAGGTGATCTTGCAGACAAAATCGATAAAGCATTTGGCAGTTTTGATGACTTCAAGAAAGAATTCGCAGCTGCAGCTGGAAGCCGTTTCGGTAGTGGTTGGGCATGGCTCATCAAAGACAAGAATGGTGACTTGAAGGTTGTTTCAACAGCGAACCAAGATACACCATTAGAAGATGGTACGCCACTTCTAGGTCTAGACGTTTGGGAGCATGCATACTACCTGAACTATCAAAACCGCAGACCAGATTACGTCCAAGCATTCTTTAACGTAGTCAACTGGGACACCGTTGCAACAGCATTAAAAGATGCATAAGCAACCCACTGTCTAACTGGAGCAATAAGACTCCACTAATCAAATGAGAATTTTCAAGGTCTTGCTAGCGCAAGGCCTTTTCTCTTGCCATTTTAAGATTCACACTTTAAGCTAATTAGGATCTATAAGATAAATAACTGATATAGGAATGACCATATGGAACTTTTACTACTAGGTACAGCTCACTTTGATCAATCAAGTGATGCTATAACACTCTCAAAAGAAAGAAAAAACAGCTTAAGCGATAGCCAGTTTGAAACATTAAACAGCTTACTATTACAATTCAAGCCTGAGCAGATCTTTACTGAATACTTAGTTGAGGATCAAGAGGAGCTACATCAAATGTATAGTACTGATGATGTATCTTCTTCATTTAAACGAAATGAAATATATAGGATTGCATTTTCTTTAGGACATAAATTGAAGCTCCCAACTATATATGCCATTGATTGGAATACACCTGATCCCAGCATCCCAAAATTTGCTGATTTACTTGAAGGAACGGATGGCAACAAAGTAAAAGCTATTCTGGATCGTTATCAAAAGATGGACCTTATGAAATTTGATCTACTTGAAGAAGGACTAATTCCATACCTAAAGTATCTGAACAGTGAAGCATTTATTTCACGCTCACATGAGATGTATCTAGAGTGTATGGATGAAAGTGATCTAGCATTTGAGTGGGTTACCCGCTATTGGATATACAGAAACTTAAAAATCGTTCAAAACATCAAGCAATCTTGGCAAGAAGGTACGGATCGGGCAATCTTATTAATCGGTGCATCACATCTATACTTAATTCGCCAGGCACTCAAAGAAGACAAGCGTTTCAAGGTGATTAGTTTCGATGAGTGGAGCAGTTCATTGTAAATTTCGATCTATTTTGAAGTGATCGACAAAAACTAATTGTACTAGCTTCACTACTGCCATATAGTCCATCGTTTTTGACTTTCTTGCTTTATTCATAAGTCTTTATAAGCATAAAAGTCAAATAGTAAAGCAAACAAAACTACCCCTTCGAAGTAATTTTATATTTTCACTTCTCAAGGGGAGTTTTGTATTCATTATTTCATCTTACAAGCAGTCTTACTACTTAGCGCAAAGATTCTGGAGATGGTACAGCATTCGGGCTGATCAATTTGTCAACACGCTGTACGGGTTTTGCCCAACGAACTGCATTCTTAATGATGAGTTGGATGGTCTCATGCTTGTAGGTTGGATATGTTTCATGGCCAGGCTGGAAGTAGAACACTTTACCTAAGCCGCGCTTCCAAGTGCAACCTGAACGGAAGACTTCGCCACCTGCAAACCAGCCGATAAATATAAGCTCATCTGGTGTTGGGATGTCAAACTGTTCACCATACATTTCTTCTAACTCTAATTCAAAGGATTGAGGCACACCTTGTGCAATCGGGTGCGTTGGATCGATGGTCCAAATACGCTCACGATCGTCATCACGCCACAATAGATTGCAGCTTGTACCCATAAGGAAGCGAAATGGCTTGGCTAAGTGGGCTGAGTGTAAAGCGATAAAACCCATGCCTTGTTGCACGTGAGAGACGACCCGCATAGCAATCTTGTCATCAACCAAGTGATGCGCGTTATGGCCCCACCAGATAAGTACATCCGTGTTTTGTAAACGCTCTTCAGTTAAACCATGTTCTTCATCTTCTAATGTTGCTGTCGTCACCTCAAAGTCAGCTTCAGTTCCCAAGACTTCAGCTAAATAGCCGTGAATGCCATTGGGATAAATATCTAAGACATTCTGGGTAATTTTCGTGTTTTCATTCCAGACTAATACTCGAATCATGTATGCACCTCATAAACATTTTATATAGAAGTAGTGTATCAATCTATTCGCTGAATGTCACGAATGAAAGAGAAGCTTTCTAGTAATTCGATCTCAGGCACGCGTGGCACACTGGTTCTGCTCTTTATCTCAGGTTCAATTCGAATATAAAGCTTTAACCAATCTTCCTCGTCTTCTTTATACCCTTGAATCGCATAATCCTCTAAGATGTAATCGTTCGTTTCTAAGATTTCTTGAAGCATACTGATATTCTCAAAAGGAGACCTTATCCACAAGATCAACTCATGTCCCCTCTTTTTGCTGTAATAGCGCTCCCAGCGGCTGACAAGGCTTAAGACTGCCATAATGGCGATTGTGCTTAAGAGCCCTTCCCAGATATAACCTGCCCCAATAGAGATGCCGACAGCAGAGACTGCCCAAAGGGTAGCAGCTGTTGTTAAACCATGTACTTCATCCTTTGCACGCCCTCGTAAAATAGTACCTGCACCTAAGAAACCAATACCACTAACTACTTGGGCTGCCATACGAGCAGGATCTGTTCCCCCAGCAAAATCTTTAGCAAGAAAGCTTCCGATATGCATAATGAGCATGGATGTAAGTGCTACGATCATGTGGGTACGAAGGCCTGCCGGACGGTTCTTCATTTCACGTTCAAGCCCAATCATCCCAGATAATAGCATCACGATTCCAAGCTTAATCAACAGTAAGAGTAGTTCATCTCCTTCAAAGATAAATAGGTCAAACATATGCGTCTCCTACAATTCTATATCTGTAATTAGTTCAGGCAGTTCCCAGTCTTTTTCATGACGATAGTTAAATTCTGCTTCCGTTAAACGAAGCGCTAGCCCAGTTTGTCTGGTAATCGCATCCTCGGTCGTAATCGCACGGTTCACCGCAGATTTTTGACCCACGATGATGATGTTTTGCTTGGCACGGGTGAACGCTGTATAAATCAAGTTACGCTTCAGCATCACATGGTGTGCATTCATTAAGCATAGAATAACAAATCTATACTCTGAACCTTGACTCTTATGAACGGTACACGCATAAGCCCAATCCATATGCTGGAAATGCTGAGGATCAAGTAAATATTGCTCTTGATTAAACTCTACAATAGCTGCCGTGTCATTCTCGCTATCCGATAAGATGGATAATATGCGTCCTGTATCACCATTTGAAACCTGTCCCGTTTCATCTTCTTGATCGAGTTTAGGTAGCTTTGAATTTCGAAGAAGCATCACACGATCTCCTGTATGAAAGACCTTATCCCCATAGTGGATAGATGGTTCATCTTCAGGGACTGGATTCAAACTCTCTTTTAATAAGCGGTTCAAGGCGTTTGATCCTGTCGCTGTTCGTTGACGAAGCGGTGTTAAACAAATGACTTCTTCATCTGAACCGGTAAACTCGATAGCCTTCAAATACAGCTTATGAATCAAGTCGGCTGCTTCCTCTAAGTTATTTGCTGTCTGAAATGCAGATGTCACGTTATAAACAAGATCCGTTCTTCCCTCACGAATCGCCCTCGCATTCTCAGCGATCTCACTGCCTTCTTCTTGACGAAAGAGTGTAGTCAAGCGTACGGTTGGTACAATCTCTGAATGAATCAAATCATTTAGAACGTTACCTGCGCCAACGGACGGCAATTGATAAGGGTCTCCTGTGATGAGTAAACGTGTACCTGGCTCAATACGTTCTAATAACTTCTCCATTAAACGCAGATCAATCATAGACGCTTCATCGATAATTATGGTCTTATAGTCTAAGAATTCATCAGGCATCTCATCGGATTCAGGATCCAATTGTAAGGCACTATGTATAGTTGAAGCAGGCCTACCTGTTTGCTCAGACATCCGTCTTGCCGCACGCCCAGTTGGCGCACATAGTAATACCTCATCGTCTGCTTGTCCAAGTGATTCCAATATCAACTTTAAAGCACTTGTTTTACCTGATCCAGGTATCCCCGTCAATATCATCACAGGTTCATTAAAGAAGCGGATGGCCGCTTCCCTTTGAGCTGTAGCCGGACTAAAACCTAAGCGCTCTGCTGCAGCATCCACTAAGTTCTCTAGTTCTTCTCGCTCACTCTTACCTGTCGCCTGTACCGCCTTATGCGCAGCTTCTGCAGCACCACTACGTGCTTTGTCCTCCTGATCGATTAACTCAGGACGCCCTGTATCAGCAGCATGTAAGAGTTCTACCAACATTGTGGCAACATCCTTTTCCATGTACCAAATTAAGCGGCGGTAGATTCGAGCTGCACCCTCCACCTCTTCTCGCATATAAAGGCCACTTTTAACCAGATCAGCTAAAACCTGTGCTGGTAATTTCTCTTCATGCTCACCCATGTCTTCTGTTCGCAATAAGTCCCAAGCCTTCCAGATTAATTCATCCTCTGGCATGTAGCAGTGACCCGATGGCTCTGCTTGTTGGAGCACAAAATTTAAACCTGCAGCGATCCTTGCAGGACTTGCTGCATCCAATCCATTAGCCGCTGCAATACGATCAGCGGTTTTAAAACCGACGCCAATCTTCTCATCACAAAGGCTGAAGGGATCTTCCAAAATAACCTGTCTAATATCAGGGACTTTTTGAATAATCTTAACGGCTAAGGCTGCACCAATACCATAAGGAGCAAGATCTGTAATGACATCTCTAAACCCTACATTTTCTTGGTATGACGAAATGATCTTCTCTCGTTGTTTCTTACCCAAACCTTTAATCTCTTTTAAGCGTCCCGGCTCATGGTCTAATACATCCCAGGTATCCTCACCAAAGGCATCTACTATTTTTTTGGCCGTTGCAGGACCACAACCTTTAATATAAGAAGATTCTAAGAAGGCAATCATACCTTCTTGAGATTGAGGCAATTTAGGTGTCACACTATATGCCTTCACCTGATATTCACTCGTACCTCGTCGTTGTTCCCAAGTACCGGATACAAGCATGTGTCCACCACGAATCTCAGAGCGAATGTGATTCCCCTTGATGACTACACGAGAGATCTCAACCTTGTCTGGCTGAACCAAAGGTTTACCAACGACATCAACTGTCCAAATTGAGAAATCACCTTTTTGATAAATAGGCCAGATCAATACACAGGTGAAGTTTATCGTAGTGTCATCTTGTTTATCTTTACTTGTCTCATGTAGATTTTCACTCATCTAGAAATTCTCCTTATTCCAGGTGGCCTTAACGGCTATAATAGATTATACATTAGAGAAGTGGAAGGACATGCGTAATGAGCGAAATGGATCGCATTCACATACTAGAAACTAAAATAGAAGACTTAAACAAACGAATCAAGCACTATTCTACCTATAGACTCCTTAGCATGGGCACAGCACTCATCGTATTACCTTTTGCCTTATGGTATTCGAGTGCACCTCTATTTTTACTATCTTTACTAGCAGTCATGCTCTTCATCGTTTTGTTACACAGACAACGTGATTTGATCAATCAACGAGACTACAACAGTGCTTGCCGAAAGGTCTTAATAGACCGTCAAAAACGATTCACCAACGAATGGCAAGATTTTCCTGATACAGGCCAAGACTTATTAGATCCTAATGGAGACAAGCATAGCTACCACTTAGCCTTGGATTGCGATGTGTTTGGACAAGGCTCAATATTCCAGCGCATCAACCTGACATCCACAAAGCAAGGTAGGAAGCGCTTAGCCAAAGCTCTCGTGAATACTAATCCCAACAAAGAAGATATTTTAAACCAACAAGAAGCCATAAAAGAACTCGTCCAAAAAGACGACTATGCTTTGCATATCACTACATTAATGGCCTTAGGTAAAGAAAAAGCATCTCCTACAAGAGAGAGGCTTGCCAAGCACTTCATCGATCAAGTGGATGCTTACCATGAACGAAAAAATAAATCCAAGACACAAAGGCTTAGGCAAGTGCTCAGCAAATATATGCCACTATTGACTGTCCTATCTGTCCTTTTAGTCATCCTCTTCCCTGAGTTTATCTTCATGCAAACAGTCGCGATTACACTATCGTCCTTGCAGCTCATCTGGAGTTTTCTAAAACTTTCCTCTACTAACAAGCGTTTAGAAGGTTTAGAAGCCTTCAACGATTACATCCTCGCGTATGAACAGATCTTTGTGGCCATTGAATCCGAAGTAGTTGCTAGCAAACATCTAAAAGCATTGCAAAAGACTTTAGATACAAACAATTCTGATTTGGCATCTAAGGCATTATCTAAGTTAAAAACACTTGCAAACTTCTCTGCAACTAGACAAAACACCATTGCGTGGTTTTTACTAAACATGCTGTTCTTATGGGATGAAGTCTGCTTGCGTCGTTACGATAAAT
>CAYXVJ010000084.1:8010-9952 GCA_964468675.1 uncultured Oscillospiraceae bacterium | reverse complement strand
GATCTGATTGATCCCAGAACCGGTAAGTCCATGATGGAGCGAACGATACTGATCGCCAATACGTCGGATATGCCCGTAGCAGCAAGAGAAGCATCGATATATACAGGCATTACCATCGCTGAATATTTTAGAGACATGGGCTATGCCGTGTCTGTTATGGCAGACTCAACCTCTAGATGGGCTGAGGCTTTGCGTGAGATGAGTGGACGCTTAGAAGAGATGCCAGGAGAAGAGGGCTATCCTGCCTATCTAGGCTCACGCATGGCACAATTTTATGAACGTGCAGGTGCGGTTACAGCTTTAGGTCAAGAGAAGCGTAAGGGGTATCTGACAGCCATAGGAGCTGTCTCACCACCTGGTGGTGATATGTCAGACCCTGTTGTACAGGCAACCTTGCGTATTGTAAAGGTCTTTTGGCGCTTGGATTCAGACCTGGCTTATAAACGTCACTTTCCGGCCATTAACTGGTTAGAGAGTTACTCTCTTTATGAAGATCAGGTGAATGAATGGCAAAATACAAATGTTCACCATGCTTGGTCAAAGCGCAGGGAAGAGGCGATGTTACTCTTGGCTGAGCAATCAGCGCTAGAAGAGATTGTAAGGCTAGTTGGGCAAGATACTTTGTCAACAGAAGATAAGATCAAGATGGAGGCTGCAAGGTCACTGACAGATGACTTCTTGCATCAAAACTCCTTTGATGAGATCGATACTTTTACACCATTAGAAAAACAGTTTTATCTACTTGATTTAATCTTAACTTACTACGACGAAGCAAGCAAAGCCGCAAAGGCTGGAGTACCTGCTAGAGCTTTGTTGAACCTTAACGTGATGGCAGCAGTAGGTCGTTATAAATATACTGAGATGGAAGACGCTAAGCAAAGGTACGAAGAGATTAAAGATGAGATAAATAAAGAGATTTCAAAGCAGATAAAGTGAGGGTAGTATGCCAAAAGAATATCGAACAATTGAAGAAGTAGCCGGTCCTTTAATGCTTGTGCGAGGGGTTTTGGATGTTGCATACGATGAGATGGGCGAAATTGAGTTGCCAAACGGTGAAAAGCGTCGTTGTCGTGTATTAGAGATTCATGGCCAAGATTGTTTGGTTCAGCTCTTTGAAAGTGCAATTGGCATTAGTGTTGAGCACAGCCAAGTGCGTTTCCTAGGGAAGGGTTTAGATTTGGCTTTGGCACCGGATGTTTTAGGACGTGTATTTAATGGTATGGGTTTACCTATGGACGATGCGCCACCAATTATTCCTGAGGTAAGGCGTGACATCAATGGTCAACCGCTCAATCCAGCTGCTAGAGATTACCCTAATGAGTTTATCCAAACGGGTATATCCTCTATAGATGGACTGAATACTTTAGTCCGTGGACAAAAGCTTCCCATTTTTTCAGCCTCAGGTTTACCGCACAACCAACTTGCAGCTCAAATCGCACGTCAGGCAAAGGTGCTCGGTGACGATGAAGAATTTGCTGTTGTATTTGCAGCGATGGGTATCACCTTTGAAGATGCGGATTACTTTGTGAAAGACTTTAGGCGTACTGGTGCGATTGAACGGACCGTTTTATTCTTGAATTTAGCAGACCAACCGCCGATTGAACGGATCTCGACACCTCGTATGGCTTTGACTTGTGCGGAGTATTTGGCTTTTGATTTAGGCATGCAAGTGCTCGTTATATTGACGGATATGACTTACTATGCAGAGGCTTTACGAGAAGTCTCTGCAGCTAGAAAAGAAGTGCCAGGAAGGCGCGGCTATCCAGGCTACTTGTATACCGACCTTGCAAGCCTCTATGAGCGTGCAGGACGCGTTAAAGGCAAAGAAGGATCCATTACTTTGATGCCTATATTAACCATGCCAGATGACGATAAGACGCATCCGGTACCGGACTTAACAGGCTACATTACAGAAGGACAGATTATACTGGATCGAGGTTTG
>CAYXVJ010000084.1:844-8000 GCA_964468675.1 uncultured Oscillospiraceae bacterium | reverse complement strand
CCTATCGATGTCTTACCGTCTCTATCGCGTTTGAAAGATAAAGGCATTGGGGAGGGTAAAACAAGAGGCGACCATGCTGATGTGATGAATCAGCTATTTGCAGCATATTCTAGGGGCAAAGATGCGAGGGAGCTTCAAGTTATTTTAGGAGAATCTGCACTCACAGAGATGGAACGTTTATACGCTAAGTTCTCTACAGCTTTTGAGGAGCGCTACTTAAATCAAAGCTTTAAAGAGACTAGAAGCATTGATGAGACACTTGAGATCGGTTGGGCTTTATTAGGCATGTTACCATCTTCAGAATTGAAGCGTGTCAGTCAAAAGTGGATAGACAGATATTATGAGGCTCAAGATGGCTAGACGAAACATCAGTCCCAATCGTATGGAGTTAATGCGTTTGAAACGTGAACTTGCTGTTGCAAGAAGAGGCCATAGCTTATTGAAAGACAAGCGAGATGGTATGATGCGTGTGTTCCTAGAGATGGCAAAAGAGAACGTTTCGATACGAAAGAAAACAGATAAGCTCCTAGGAAAAGCAGCAAGTGCTATGGCTCTTGCGAGAGCCGTTATTGAGCCTGAGGTCTTAGGTTTAGCGATGCAATTTTCTAGTGATGCTGTTACCGTTGATGTCAAAGAGAAAAAGATTATGGCCGTATCCTTGCCCCAAATTGATATGCAGGCAAGTTTATTGGAAGACAAAAAAATCCCTCAGTATAGCCTTGCGATGACGACAGCAGATGTAGATGAAGCTGTCGAATTGCTAGCTATAGCAATCCCTTCATTGCTAGACTTGGCTTCTATAGAAAAACAGGTACAATTATTAGCGGCGGAGCTAGAGAAAACGAGACGCAGAGTAAACTCTTTAGAGCATATCCTCATTCCAGATTTGGAGGAGAATATTCGTTCCATCCAAATGAAGATGGAAGAAAATGAACGAGACAATTTGACTCGTTTAATGAAAGTTAAGGATATGATTTTGGAGACAGAGATCAAAGAGCGTCGCCGGCGTAGTGAAGAATTGATCCGACAAGAAAGAGAAGAAGGTATGTAGTGTGCAAGAGCAAATAAAGGCGAAAGCAAAAGTGATTGGCGTCATTGCTGCAATGCAAATTGAATTGGATGCCATAAAAGAATTGATGCAAGAGAGTACAGAAGAGTGGCATGGAAAGCTTTTATTTACTCGCGGTAAAATAAACGATAAAGACCTTGTCATTGCAGACAGTGGTATAGGCCCTGTAAACGCTGCGATTGTGACTGAAAAATTAATCTCTACTTATGGTGTCGATTGCATTCTCCATACCGGTATTGCAGGTGGCCTTGCAGAAGACTTGGATGTACAAAGTGTTATTCTAGGTGAATCCTTAATGTACCATGACTTTGACGCGAGTATTTTAGAGCAATTTTCGCCTTATCAAAGTAGTTTTCATAGTGATATTGAGCTTTTAAGCTTAGCGAAAGAAGCGATACCGAACGATTTAAATATGAGGGTCGGTAAAATTGTTAGCGGCAACCGTTTTGTCTCTGATTCTAGCTTAAGGAAAATCATTGTAGATACGGTTGGAGGTCTATGTGTGGACATGGAATCTTCTGCCGTTGCACATACGGCAACCGTAAATAACATTCCCTTTCTCGTAATTCGCTGCGTGTCAGATTTAGCCGATGACGATGCAGAAGATACCTATGAAGCAAATAAATCGATGTCAGCAAGGGTTGCTGCCTCCGTTGTATCTGCTATTGTGGCTATACATTGATCTATAAAGCTTCTTTAAAATAGATCCTTGCGATTGAGCCAGTAGGCAATGCCTAAGCTTAAAGCTGTTGTCAATAAGATGACGATCCAAAAGCCTGCTGCATTATTTTCAAACGGTAAGGAGACGTTCATGCCCCATAGCCCTGAAATGATAGTGGGGACCGTTAAAATGATAGTCAACGACGTGAGGATCTTCATCGTGACATTCAAGTTGTTGCTGATGATGGAGGAGAAGGTGTTGTTCAATTGATTGAGCATTCTAGACTCTTGTGCCACCATCTTTTTAGCTTGGTGGCTTTCGATTTGAATGTCCCTTTGCCATTCTCTTAAATCAACATTTTTGTTAAAGGCTTCATATTGATTAATTGTTTCTATGACTTTGCTGTTCTCTTCCAAGGCAATCTCAAAACGCACC
Organism: uncultured Oscillospiraceae bacterium; assembly: GCA_964468675.1. Classification (GTDB taxonomy): domain Bacteria; phylum Bacillota; class Clostridia; order Saccharofermentanales; family Fastidiosipilaceae; genus CAYXVJ01. The sequence continues at coordinate 5,835 of CAYXVJ010000084.1, read as the reverse complement.
AAGGATTCTTGTAATTGGGAGATGGCCATCAAGAGCTCTGTTTTACTGGAGTGAGCAAGCCTTGAAGCAATCGTCTTACGTCTATTCTCTAGCACACGCATGGCCTGAATGAACTGGCGATTGATCTCCCAGAGCAATAAAGAAATGACATCTTCAACCTGTTCATAAGAGAGTTCTGGCTCCAAGCGGTCGAGGTCGATGTCTTGCTCCGTGTCGCCGCCATGGTAGTCAGGCTGTCTTTTAGAGGTGAGTATCTTATCGAAGGCAAGCCTCTTTGCACTTGATGTGAGTAATAGGTCATTCGTTAAAACAATAGAGAGTAGGCGTACACTGTACGTCCCACTCTCTTGAATGAATAATTTTTTCTTATTCTCACTGTCTTCTTTAAAGTCTTGTAGATCATTGATGGGGTATAACAAAGAGATCAAGATCGGCTCTTTATCTTCATCTATGCCTTCGGTCCTAGATATCTCGTGTGGATCTAAGACGTTAGACAAGTAATCAATGGGTATACCGTAGCGTTCGTTTAACAATAAGATTTCATCTGCTGTTGCACTAGACAAGTGTAGCCAGGTGAAGTTATCTTCACCGTCATTTTTTTGATCCAGAACGATGCGTTCTAACATAATGGCCTCCATACATAGAGCAGATTTAAGTCTTAGCTTTATGCTTTAGATTGCCCAGTTACCATCTTTGAAGATCACTACCTTACTGCCATCTGCTCTGGTACCAGTAATGTTCATGTCTTCTTGACCGATCATGAAGTCTGTGTGAATCATTGAGACGTTACAGCCCATGTCTAAGAGTTCATCTTCTGTCTTGCTTTGGTAATCGGGTAGTAGATTGCTAAAGCCTCGGCCCATGGCAATGTGGCATGAAGCGTTCTCATCAAAGAGGGTGTTATAAAAGAGGATGCCGCTTCTTGAAATAGGTGAATCTACAGGAACGAGTGCAAGTTCACCGATGTAGCGTGCACCTTCATCTGCATTTAGCATGCTATCTAGCGAGTCTTTGCCGACTTTGGCATCCCATCTTACAGCCTTACCTTCTTCAAATTCAATCCAGAACTCATCGATCAATTGACCTTGATAGGATAAAGGTTTTGTAGCGACTACCTTGCCTTTAGCCTCGCCACGTTTTGGTGTCGTAAACACTTCTTCACTTGGCATATTCGGGTTAAAGAAACGACCTTCATCGCTATCTTCACCACCGCCAAGCCATCTTGCACCATCAATTAAGCCGCAGGTGAAGTCTGTCCCGTTTTGGCTTTCATAGTGGAGGGAGGTGAATTGATAGTCGTTTAGCTTTTGGAATTTTTCAGTGAGTGTTTTGTTGTGCATATCCCAAGCAGCAACGGCATCGTTGTCTTCAGTTAAGTGACAAGCATCGAAAATAGCTTGCCACAAACGTTCAACTGCTTTGTCGGTTTCTAAATCAGGGAATACTTTATTAGCCCAAGCGGGGGATGCAGCGCCTGCAATGAGCCACTGGTCACGGTTTTCTATTTGGTCACGAAATGGCTTGATGATGGGATACTGGCGTTGCCTGACAGCCATCATCTTCTTGGCGTCTATATCTTTAAGAGCATCTGGATCCTCATCATCGATGAAGAGGCGGCAGACAAGGTCATCTGCATCTTGCTTTAATTTTTCTACACGCCATGGGTCAAGGTTTGCAAGATCATCTTCAGATTGGTACTGGTATTGGATCTTTGTAAGCCCTTGATCCATCCATTCCACACGAACGGTTCTGGCACCTACTTTGTAACACTCTTCTGTCAACAAGCGTACTAGTGGTGCTTGTTCAACAGACGCGTTGATCACGACCTTTTGCCCCTTTTCTGGACGTATGCCCGTGTTGACGAGTAAGTGCGCATATTTGGGTAATAGTTTTGGAATCATATCAATACCTCTTTATTTCTTCATTCTATTGTTTGATTTTAGCATGAATTACGTTTAGGTATGGGCAAGTCTAGGTAGATGTCTTTTGATTCTCACGGCTACTACAGATGTGATGACACCAAGGATTAAGTCTTTGGGTAAGGTTGTAAATACCGCCCATACCAGTGTGTCCTTGAGTAAGGCCTCTTGGCCGAGATAGACGTTTAAGATGATGTGGAAGTGACTTGCACCAACCACGTACGTAACGAGCATATTAATAAGGGTGAACAATAGCGCTGATACAATAGTGAGGCTATTGTTCTTGACCAGTAAGCCTGCAATTAAAATACCTATGGGAAAACCAAGAATGTAGCCAAATGTTGGATCTAGGATGTAAGCAGGTCCGCCACCTGTTGCAAAAACTGGCAAACCGATTAAACCCATCAGCATGTAAACGAGGCAGATGATAAAAGCTTTACGATAGCCTAAGATCAATGCCGTTAAGTTTGTGAAAACGAGTTGTAAGGTGATGACCATAAAGGGGAGTGGAATTTTGATGTAAGCACCTAAAATAACAAGAGATAAAAACAAAGCCATGAGGCTAAGCTCTTGTGTTTTTATTGTCTTATCTTTTCTCTTGTCTTTATGCATATCAAAATACTACAGAATAACTCTATATGATACAAGGCTCTTTGATAGTTTTGTTAAGATTAAGTTAGTAAATCAAAGACAAGGAAGATTCTGGCAGATGAGTAAGCAATACAATTTAAAGATACACCGATTCCCAGAGCGGATGATGAGAGCGAATAGCTATGCGATACAAATTGGCGATCGCTATACGTTAATCGATCCAAGCATTGCACCTGCGACCTTCGATCAAGTGCTTGGCGAAGGCGAACATGAAAAGGTGACACGTGTCGTAGTCACCCATCCCCACTATGACCATATCGTATATTTGGATAACTGGCATGAACCCAAATCACTGCCAGTTTACATACATGAATTGGCACCTGATGTATTAAAAGATCCGGAGTTAAATGCGTCTACAGTGTTTGGTAGAGAAGTCCGTTACGGATTGAAGACCAATCTCTTAAGAGAAGGGGCTAAGATTCAATTGGAAGATGGCTTTTACTTGACTGCCATTTACCTACCTGGCCATACCATTGCTGACCTCGCCTTCACCTTAAGGCATAAGGATGAGAAGAATCCATTTGCCTTGTTTATGGGTGACATACTCTTTGCCGATTCCATTGGTCGAACAGACCTCATTGGAGGCGATAGCAATGCTCAAAGAGAAAGCCTTGAGAGACTTGCAAGGCTTTTAATGATTTGGCCACAAGACATCCCTGTCTACTCAGGACACGGTAAAGTGTTTACGATTGAAGAAGCCATGCGCCAAAATGCCTTCATCATGGCAAGTAGTGAGGCTGTAAAGAGAAAAGCTGGCATTCCACTGACTAGAAGTAAGAACCTGGACGAGAGATCTTTTGTTTGGCCAGATAGACCATGCTTGATTGCCTATGTGGGTACCGATGACTTAAAGCACGTCTCGATTACCGATACTCTCGACATTGATATCATCAACATCGCCTTCTCAGTCATCAGGAACGGCATTGCTGTGTGGCAACCGGATGCTTTTGCAGTAGAGGCTTTATCTAGATTACGTGCGATTAACCCTTCGATTCGCATCGTCTTATCGATCGGTGGTTGGGGTGCAGGGGGCTTTTCTGAAATGGCTCGTACGGCAGAAGGTCGCCGTTTGTTTACAGATAGTTGTACCAAACTCGTTAAGGACTATGGCTTAGATGGCATTGATTTGGACTGGGAATACCCAGGTTCAAGCGCTGCTGGCATTGAATCTAGTCCAGATGACAAAGAAAACTTTAGCCTGCTCTTACAAGATTTAAGAGATGCCTTATCTGCTTTGGGCAGACGCTACTATCAACTTAGTATTGCAGCTGGTGCAGCCCCTTCTTATATCGAGCGTACTGAAATGGCGAAAGTGGCAGAGATTGTCGATTACGTGCAGTTAATGACCTATGACTTAAGCCCAGCTTACGGGCAAGTAACAGGACACCATACCAATCTCTACCCTTCTAAAATCTATCAAGAGAGGGCTAGAGAATCTGCTTTGGCAGATCGTTTTAATATGCGTTTTGGCGAAGCAGGCAAAGCGATGTTAGAAGAATTTATAGCAAGTAGTGTCGACCAATCGGTATCGAAGTTTAGAGAAGCCGGTGTACCAAGAGAAAAGATCGTGATTGGTGCTGCCTTTTATGGTCGCAGCTTTCATGGCATTATCGGTAGCGGTGACGGACTGGCTATGCAAACAGCAGGGGATACAGAAGCGGGTCCTGTATACGATACCTTAACTGAAGAGTATTTGGAGCAAAATGGTTTTGAGCGCTATTGGGATGAGGATGCCAAGGCACCTTGGCTCTTTAATGGTGACACCTTCATTACCTACGATGATCCAAACTCATTAGACGAGAAAGCGAAATATGCGGTATCAGAAGGCCTTGGCGGAGTAATGTACTGGGTTTACGATGCAGGGAAGAAACAAGGCTTAAACCACGTGCTTCGGACTGCTTTGGACAAAGCACACGAAGAAGAACGGTTTTAGTACTGTTTAAGGAGCTGTTAGGTCAATCTTAAGAGAATGTTAATTATTTCTTTATTTCTGTCCTTTATAATGAGTGTATAGATGGAATAATAGGAGTTTAATCCCTCATGTTTGACAAGGGAAATTAGATCATGAATGACAGCATTTTAAAACAAACATCAAAGAGAATAAGAGCATGGATGCTAGATATTGTAGAAGGCAAGCTCCCTATGTGGCTCTCCGCAATTGTATTCTTCATTTTACCTTTTCTAGCATTCTACATGCTTGAATCATTTACTCAAGATCCTAGCTTGATGAAGCCGGCGATTCAATTTACAAACTACATTGTATATTTAGCATTGCAATGCTTCTTTTTAGCACTGCTTAAAACTCAGAAGCGAGCAGGCATTAGCTTGTTGCTTTTTGCTTATCTCGTAGGCATGGCCAATTATTTGGTCATTAGCTTTAGAGGTACCCCTATTATGCCTTGGGACTATAAGTCTGGAGGC
>CAYXVJ010000084.1:0-827 GCA_964468675.1 uncultured Oscillospiraceae bacterium | reverse complement strand
TTTCCCATGGAGTAAGAATGTCTTCATTGCTAGTGGCTTACTAATCGCAGGACTCGTATTGACTTGGAAGACGGCCATACAAATCAACCTTAGAGCACTACGCTTGATTAGCATCGCTGGTGCATCGGCCATCTTGATTGGTGTCTTTAGCTTAATACACTATCCACTGTATGCTAACGGCATTAAGCTCGACAATACTTTATTCACACCGAATTACATGTATAGACATAACGGCTTTAGCGTAGCGTTTATCCGCAACGTAGCTTACTTACAGGTACCAGAACCTGAGGGTTACTCCATCGAAAAAGTAAACGACATTATGGATGAGTACCTTGCAAGCTTGCCAGAATCTTTACAAAACAGTGGCATCTTCAAACGCTATGAAAATGGTATTTGGCTCTCTTTAAAACAACCAAGTGACTATCCAAATGGATTACGCTTTGAGACGGATGGCACATTTAGCTCTAGTGTAGAAGTGACGCCTACACATCTAGATGCTTATGCACAAACTGGTTTTAAACGAGGTATTGCAGCTGAGCCAAACGTCATCGTTATTATGAGTGAAGGCTTTTCAGAATTGTCTGTATTAGCCGACTTCAATACCAATCAAGAGTACATGCCGTTTTTAAACGGTCTTAGTGAAAACACCATTAAAGGTTACCTGCACGCCTCCATAATCGGCGGTAATACAGCAACGAGTGAATTTGAGTTCTTAACATCAGATAGCATGGCATTTTTGCCTGCAGGCTCAGTTGCCTACCAGCAATTCGTAACAGGCCCTATGCCAACCTTAAACTCTATGCTAAAAGAGCAAGGTTACCATGCGG
>CAYXVJ010000083.1:0-10065 GCA_964468675.1 uncultured Oscillospiraceae bacterium | reverse complement strand
CATATTCGCGTCTTGGGCCACGATTATCTCTATCGCCTGATTCACGCCTTGGACCACGGTTGTCTCTATCGCCGTACTCACGTCTTGGGCCACGGTTATCTCTGTCGCCATATTCACGTCTTGGACCACGGTTTTCTCTATCGCCATATTCGCGTCTTGGGCCACGATTATCTCTATCGCCTGATTCACGCCTTGGACCTCTGTTATCTCTGTCGCTGATGCGTCTTGGACCGGTGTTCTTGCCGCTAAATTTACGTCCCCGATCTCCGCCTTGATTTCTAGAACGATCACCACGATCGTTATTTCGAGAATCTTGATTATTCTCCATCACTCAATACCATCCTTATGATCTCGACAAGTCTTTTTCTGTTGCCTGTCAAATATAAATAGCCAATTAAACATTCAAAACCGCTGGCCAAGCGATACACTTTAGGACTTGCATTTTTTGCCATTGTCCCTGGGGCACTGTTACGACCTCGTTTGATAATATCTTGTTCTTCTTCACTTAAATTTATTTCGATTGCTTTTGCTGCAGCTGCTTGGAAACTTGCCTTGACATAGGCAATCGAACGTTGATGCAAACTACCTGATTTTGCATGTCCAGAGCCTAAAACGTGCATCCTGACATACAGCTCGTATACTGCATCTCCAATATAAGCCAGTGTTGACATAGGGACTTCACGAATATCACCGTCGTAATGGTTTAAGAAGGCATCTTCCATCTGTAAATACCCTTTATTCGCGATAGACCTTGGGTCCTTGAGCGGTATCCTCGATCATAAAGCCCTTTTGGGTAACTTCATCACGAAGTGCATCAGCGAGTGCAAAGTCTTTAATCTCTTTGGCTTCCTGACGCTTCTCCACGAGATCCAAAATCTCACTTGGGATCTCCTCTTCTTCTTCAAACACAAGACCTAAAATATCTAGCAATTCAAGGAGTAAGTCAAGTGTTTCTTTTAAATCGGCACATGGTAACTTTGTTCCGTTTGATGTTAAGGTGTTGGTCTCACGGACTAAATCAAAAATTGCTGCAAACGCATCCGCAGTATTGAGGTCATCGTCCATAGCATCCAAGAAAGCAATCTTGGCCTCTTTTGTAGCTGTACGAAGCACTTGTGCTGCGTCACTATCTTCTGCTTCATCCGCTTGCTCTAAGAGGAAGCGAAGGTTAAAGATACAGTTTTCAATGCGCTCATGAGCAGATTCTGCTGCTTCCAGTTGATCCTTGCTAAAGTTAATTGGACTCCTATAGTGGCCGCTTAAAATAAAGAGACGAACTACTTGGTAAGAATATTCCTTAACGATATCACGCACCATAAAGAAGTTACCACGGCTCTTGGCCATCTTCTCGTTATTCACATTGATAAATCCATTATGCATCCAATAGTTTGCTAAGGTGTGTCCTGTGCAGGCTTCACTCTGGGCAATCTCATTTTCATGGTGTGGGAAGACTAAGTCTTGACCACCACAATGAATATCAATGGTCTCACCTAAATGTTCATGGACCATTGCTGAGCATTCAATATGCCAACCAGGTCTACCTTCACCCCAAGGACTATCCCAGAAAGGCTCACCTTCCTTCTTAAACTTCCATAAAGCAAAGTCAGATGCATCCCTTTTGTTATCACCACTTAAGGCACGGTTACCGGCACCTTCTTCTAAATCGTCCAAGTTGAAGCCAGAAAGCTTACCGTAACCATCAAAAGATCTAGTTGAATAGTAAACGCTGTCATCGGCTACATAAGCATGGCCTTTTTCGATCAGCCTTTCAATCATCTTGATGATCTCATCGATACTCTCAGTAGCTCTCGGTTGGGCTGATGCTCGCTTAATATTCAGTTTATCTGCATCCTTAAAGTACTCTTCAATAAAGAAATCAGCGACATCCTTCGTCTTCTTACCTTCAATCATCGCACGCTGTATCACTTTATCGTCGATGTCAGTGAAATTTTGTACGAAGGTCACGTCATAACCTTTATATTCCAAGTAACGTCTCAAGGTATCGAAGGTCACAAAGGGTCTAGCATTCCCTAGATGAAAATAATTGTAGACAGTGGGACCACAAGAATAAATGCTCACCTTCCCTTCTTCCAGTGGCTTGAATTCTTCTTTCGTCCTTGTCAACGTATTATATATCTTCATCAATTTTAGCCCCTCCTAGGCCGAGCATACATTTACTTTTAAAAACAATTATACATAATAAAAAACCCGGAATACCGACTCCCTAGCATTGACACCTCGCATATCTGCCAGGTGGGTGCCCTGCAGCGGTCTGCTGACGTCCCCGGCGAACCAGGGCTTGCCATTATTCCGACTGACGCCAGGCTCCCTTTAAAGTCATGTAGGTTCAAATAAAGAGATATCATGTACCCCAGGCAAGCCAATTATACCATAGACCTAAATAATGTTCGTCATAGTCGTGACGACAGTTTTTCACAATAGTTCAATCTATTCTTCGATTTTTCGCCCAGAAGCAAGTACGAGTCCCGTCACAGACATTGCACCAGCGCTTAGGACTTCTTGCATGGCATAAAAGAGTGTAGCACCAGACGTTAAGATGTCATCTACCACGACGACGTGGTGACGCTTCAGTACATGAGGGTCTGCCAAAAATGCATCTTCCACATTCAAAAAGCGTCCATCGTGGTCCAGCTCACTTTGTCGCTTGGTGGGGGTAGTTCTCTTTAAGGCAAACGATAACTCTTTTAGTCCACTGACGTCTGCAACTACCTTGGATAACTCATAGGCTTGGTTATAAGAACGCTCTTTAAATCGCTCCTCATGCAATGGTATTGAAACCATTGCATCAAATTTTTCTAAAGGAAACATGGCCAATTGCCTTGCCATAAGCTCAGCCAAAGGCCTTGCATACTCAAGATGACCATGGAATTTAAACTGTCTGATTAGTTTTGGCATTGCTCCATCATAAGTACATGCTGCAATGACTTTAAATCCTTCATCCATGCAGTTATTTATGCCTGCTATTTTATATCTTGCTTGATTTGATAGTACGGGTAGCAAGGCTTCGTATGGTGCTCGCCATGGAAGGCTTGCAAGGCATGCAGGACACAGATCCGTTACCCCACTATCACGCGAATAGCCTTTTTGGCAAGATACGCATACAGGTGGAAACAAGCTAGAGACAAATGATTTTGCCCTAGCTTGTCCTATACCTAACCAATCCGATCCAATCTTCATCCTATTATGGTAAGTAACGCTTTAAGTCTTCAACCTTATCTTCCTTTTCCCAAGGTAGATCTAGGTCAAGGCGACCAAAATGACCATAGCTTGCCAATTGCTTATAAATTGGACGCTTCAAATCAAATGCCTTAATGATGCCATCAGGCGTTAATGTAAATTCATCCTGGACAATCTTAGATAGTTCCAGATCGGAAATCACGCCTGTACCAAAGCTATCAACATGGATAGAAACAGGCTTAGCTACACCAATGGAGTAAGCCAGTTGTACTTGGCAGCGATCTGCAAGTCCTGCAGCAACGATATTCTTCGCTACATGTCGGGCTGCATACGATGCAGAACGATCCACTTTTGTCGGATCCTTACCAGAGAATGCGCCTCCACCATGAGCCGCCATACCGCCGTAGGTATCAACGATGATTTTACGACCGGTTAAGCCTGCATCACCTAAGGGACCACCAATAACAAAACGACCGCTTGGATTCACAAGAATCCTCGTATCCTCATGCATCAGCTCCTTTGGAATTACCTTATCGATAACTTCACGCTTAATGTCAGCTTCAATATCCTTTAACTCATAGTTCGGATCATGCTGAGCAGAGACTACAACTGTTGAGACATATAAAGGAGTATTTCCTTCATATTCAACGGTTACTTGTGCTTTGCCGTCAGGCCTTAACAAAGGTAAGACTTTAGACTTTCTGACGTCAGCTAATTGCTTACATAAAGCATGGGCTAAAGAAATTGGTAGCGGCATTTTTTCTTTTGTTTCATTACTGGCATATCCAAACATAATGCCTTGGTCACCAGCGCCTGTCATGGACTCAAAATCCTTCTCGCCTAGACGAATCTCTAGCGATGTATCTACAGCACTCTTAATGTCTTCTGACTGCTCTTTAATACCTACCAAAACTGAGCAAGTATCGGAATCAAAACCAAACTTCGCCCTTGTATAACCAATCTCTGTTAATGTTTCTCTCACTAAAGCGGGGATATCCACATAGCAAGTTGTTGATATCTCACCGATCACCATGACCATGCCTGTGTTCGCAACGGTTTCGCACGCGACTCTGGCATCTGGATCTTCTTTTAATATTGCATCTAATACTGCATCAGAGATTTGGTCACACACCTTGTCTGGGTGTCCTTCCGTAACCGACTCCGATGAAAATTGCCAGCGTTGTTTCGACGTGACATTCATATTCAATAAGCCTCCCTAGTTCCATCTATGTTCGCTCATTCTAACACTAGCACAAGTTCAAGTCGATTCTAGATCTAAAATTCTTTTTCTTCTCTTTTCAAACTTTTTCAGAAGTTTTCGCTAAATTTTGCTAGCTATTCTTGCAAGCCTTTTATCTATGCTAAATGAACGATAGTAGAAAGGATAAAAGCCATGCGTTGTATTTACATATTAGATAAAGACCAAAGTTTTGGCTCCAGGCTTGCCCATGCTTTAGCCAAACACTGTCAAGGCTATCGCTTTTTGTCATTAAAGAGCCCAGATGATTTCTATAGATTCCAGCACGATCTAGGCCAAGAAGCCTTGATGCTCTTGTATACAAAAGATCACTTTCCACAATGGCAAGTACCAGACGGGCTAGACTGCCTTATTCTCCGCTCAAAACCAAAACTAACAGACTTGTACGATAAGAAAATGACAGTAATAAGCGAAACTGAAAATGATGTTACCAACGATGACTCGAACAACGAGCCCTCAATTTATCGCTTAGCAGGTATTTTGGACATCGCTCACTTCTTAAAAGAACATCTGCAAGGATTTACAGATAACAAGCGTGAGCCATTGCTTAAAACCTATATCCTATATAGCCCCACACCTGGGCGAATGGCAAACCGCAGCTGGGAGAGGGTACTTGCAAGTGAAATGGATACAGGCAGGCGTATCGTAGGTCTTCCACTAACACCTGCATACCTCTTAACCTCTCCATCACTCTTACTTGCCGATCAAGTAGCAGATCGACAAGACTTATCGTCCTTACTCCTAAGGCTTGAATATGCCAGTGTCGATCCTAAGGAAGTATTAGCCTACCTCCAACCTACCCGCATGGGTTGCTTAAGCATTGGCGCAACGGACGGGATAGACGACATCAATGAAGCATCAGGCGAGGTATTAATCCGCTTCATTACGCTCATGCAAGAAGCCTTACAGATCAGCCAAGAAGAAAGCACCTTAACGCTTCTTTGTACCGGCTTATCCATCAGACGCTTAGCGCAGCTTCTAACATGTACAAATGAATTTATTACGGTCACTGATCCTGAAGCCATTCAAAAGGATGCCTGGATCGCAACACTAAACACCTTACTATCTGCATTACCTGCAGGGGTGAAGCACAGAGAGTTATGGGAAGGAGATTAAAATTGGCCAAGGGATTTAGTCGCTCTAGAGCGCACATTGCCGGGAAATCAATACTTTTTAATGAAGGTATTGAAAAATATGAACTGTCTACAAAAGTGAAACGAAGGGTCACTCAAATCAGCACCTATGACAAGCTATTAGACGATCAGGCTTTAAAGAGCTTAATTGCTGCTCAGCTCAACGATGAGCTTGGTGAAAGAAAGCTCGCCTTAGGCCTGCAACAAGAAATGGTCGAAGACATCTTCAATCAGATGCGAGGCTTAGATGTCTTGCAACCATTGATGGCAGATCAAAGAATTACAGAAATCATGGTCAATGGTTTTGACAAGATCTTTATCGAGACCGATGGACGCTTGAGGCAAACAGAACTTCGTTTCAGAGATGAAGCGCATTTAAGAGATGTCATCGTACATTTTTTTAGCCAAGCGAATAGACCCATTAACTTCAGACACCCTATCGCTGATATCCGTTTGCCAGATGGCTCTAGGGCGAATGCAGTCTTGCCTCCTGTCGCTACAAACGGTCCCATATTTACGATCCGTAAATTTACAGGGATCAAGTTAAGTAAGGAAGCGCTTGTTGCAACAGACTTTGTGTCACAAGCTTGCCTTGACTATCTAGGGCATGCCATTAGAAGGCGCGAGAGCATCATGATTTCAGGTGGTACGGGCAGTGGTAAAACAACCTTATTAAATGTCTTATCCACTGAAATTCCACCGATCGAGCGAGTGATCACCATCGAAGACTCTAGTGAACTACAACTGCCTGGTCACGAGAACTTGGTTAAGCTCGAAGCAAGGCTAGCAGGTCCAGATGGGAGCGGGCAAATCAGCATCCAAGACTTGATCCGCACAGCCCTTAGGATGAGACCTGATCGCATCATCGTCGGTGAAGTGCGTGGCATTGAAGCTTACGATTTACTCAGTTCCATGAACACAGGTCACCCTGGAACCTTGTGCACGGGACATGCCAACTCATGCAGGGATATGGTCAGCCGTTTGGCTACTTTGGTGCTCCAAGCAAGTAGCTTGCCTTACGAGACCATCCTTCGTGAAGTCGCTAGTGCAATTAATATTCTAGTGCACATCAGACGCACAGCTGAAGGCAAGCGTGAGATCTCAGAAGTTTATAGATTAGAACCTGACATTGAGGTGATCTATAGATTAACACCCTTATTTATACGTAAGAAGGAAGGTGATGAACTTGTTAGAGTCTAGACTTCGATCCAAAGCAAAACTAAAAGCGTACAGCATCAAACTATTTGTGTTCGCAATGCTGACTGTTGTAATGGCCTACAGCTCTGGTCTATTCATCGACATGAAAATGGCAGCAGTTGGAGCTGGCATGACCAGTGCCGGCTTGATCTTTTTATCCGGCAAGCGTTTATTAGAGACAAGGCAAGAAAAAGTTTGTAGAGAGCAAACAGAACTTCTCTTGCAATTTTTAAGTACAGAGACTTCATCGGGTATCTCTCTTGACACAGCCTTCATCCATGCTCCAGCTCATTTCGAAAAACTGTATAGCAGTAAAAATCGCTTCCAATTTGCTTTAACTCAAATTGCTGCAGGCTTAAGGCTGCAGATCCCCTTACATGTCTTAATCGAAGACTTTTCAAAAACACTTAGTAATCAAGAGTCTAGATTGGTATTACAAGTCTTAACCACTATGGATTTTGGTGGTACAGATTTACCCGATACCCTCCACCAACAAGCAAGGATTTTAGGCGACATTAAACGCATTGAACGACAAGTAGCAGCTGAACATGCCCAGCAATCCACTGAATCCATCATTTTATGCCTCATGCCCTTTGTCATCCTCTTCATGCTTAAGAGAGGAGCTGGCGATTATATCACAGCTAGTTTCGAAGATCCTTTAGGTAGGGTCTTACTGCTTGTTTCTTATGTTTTAGCGATCACGGCACTTATTTTAAACATATACTTTAGAAGCAAGCAAAAGGCAAAAGCATCAGATGAAAGTCTAGTCCGCTTGAAACGCTGGCTGATGGATACAGGATTACTGGTAGGTCTATCTAGACGAATCATAGACATACTCCCAAAAGCCTATGTCTTAAAGGTTTATAGTGCGATGCGTGTGCTATGGACATTAAGAGACGATGACGATCCTTTAGCCATGCAATTTGAAGCTGGTATGGATGAGCTAAATCTATGGTGTCAATTAAAAATACTATGGGTTCTCATAGCCATCCCTCTAATCATATTGGCACTATGGATAGGCCTTCCAATCTTTTATGTACTAGTACTACTTATAGCACTCCCATTGTTTCAAGATCAAGAATTATTTGGGCGAGCAAACCGCTATCAAAATGAACTCATGCAAGGCTTACCTCTATTTATCACTTTAATGAATCAGCTCCTCAAAAGCGGCATGGTGGTCAGACGAGCTTTGATCTTTACCATCGCTCAAATGCCAGAGGATTCTGCGCTCTACAGAGAACTAAAACTGCTAGAGTCCAATATGGCAAGCGGACAAAATGCAGCATTGGTATTAAGTGAGTTTTCAACACGTTTGGATATCCCTGAAGCTCAAACTGCACTCTTACTATTAGCAAGGCAAGAGACACATGGCGGTCAAGAAATGCTAAGGCAGTTGGACCTAGCCAGTGCAGATTGCTGGGCTATTTTAGGCACAGCATACAGACGAAAACATGAACTCTTACGCCAACGAATGTTTATACCTATGTTGCTAGACCTCTTCGCCATTATCTTGATGAGTGCAGCACCTGCTCTTTTGATGTTTATTAGCTAATCTTTATTTTTGGAGATATTTAGAGAAAAGTAGATGTCTTTTAAGCCAAGATAGTCTTTTAAACTTACAGTAATCTCAACGCGAGCCGTTGTAAAACAGGAGGTTTCAAGCATGGTCGAACAAGCAAAGACAAAGCAAGGAATGTGGAGACAAAAGCTTACAAACAAACTTAAAAGTAAGCGAGCCAAAATGGGTATGGGCACACTAGAAGTCGTGATCATCATCGCGGCATTACTAACATTGGCACTCTTCTTTAGTGCCCAGATCAAAGACTTTGCAGGACAAGTCGCAGAAAATGCATTCAAAGAACAAAGTGTCATTGAAGAATTAAGTAACGACGTTTAGAAAGGTAGATCTAAAATGAGTAGAAAGCAAGCGAGCCAGTTCGAAGGCCATGAACTGACTTTAATCGGTGCAGATGCAAAACAACTTTTATGTAAGCCTCAAGGTACATATCAGATCTCGAGTTATCAAATCGAGATCATGCATAGCCGCAAGCACAGCTTTCTACTGCCAGAGTGGGTAGAAGAGATGGATAACTCGTACCTCCTTTACGATAAAGAAGGTCTGTTAAGCCTTGAACAGTATGTCCTTGACCAAGGTTTAAATAGAGAAAAACTCTTCTACTTGCTGTGGCAAGTCTCTAAAGCACTTCTCTTATGTGAAGACAGCTTATTAGATCAAAGGGAACTGCAATTAAGTGAACAGACAATATTTTTAACAGACGAAAAAGATTCACGCATCAACGCACCATTTATACTTAAATTCCTTTACATCCCTGTAGAGTCAAAAAAGCCAGAACCTTTTGTAGACTTGGAAACAGCATTAATGGCCGATCTCGTCGAATGGTGTATCGAACATGCCAAGGAAGACAATCTTTTGCTCAGTGAAGAAATCTCCACACTAAGGCAATACGTCATGGGTGACATCCATCGCTTCATCGACTGGAACAAGCAAAAATATGAGTCACCTGAAAAACCCAAACGAAAACGCAGTCGTAAAACAGTAAAAAACCAAAGCGATGCTCGGCTAAAAGATAAAGACTTGCCTTCAATGAATCCATTTAGAAAATCTAAGGATCAAAATGAAAAACCGTCCAAGCTTACTGCACGAAAACAAGTCCTCATCAACCTCGTGCTCTTGGTCACACTTAACATCAGCTTAGGCTTTGCCTTGAAGGAAGCATCTAGCTTTTATTACATACTGACAGCATTAGGCTTGCTTTGCCTCATTGCCAATAACATCTCGCAACTCTTACAAACACAAGATAAAAAAGATGTGTCAAATACTAAGTTTGAAAGAGAAAGACAAATGGCTAAACTGCGAGCATTAGACGAAGAGATGCATGCACAAAATACTGAAGCTGCATTTTCTTTAGCCGCACAAAAGAAAAAAGAAGACCACAGCATTGCGTATCTTTACTACACAACAAATTCAGCAGTACAAGATCCGGATGACATCATACAATTACGTAGACAAAAACCTGCAGCTGTCATTTTGAACCGCGAGTTCTACATAGGCAGCGACCAAGGCCGCTGTGACTTTCAAGCAAAAGGAGTAGACTTATCCCCTCTACACGCCAGAATCAGTAGGCAAGATGGAACGTACTTACTGACGGATTTGGCATCCGAACAAGGCACATACCTCAACAAACTCCAGTTACACTACTATGAAGATTATGTCTTATACCACGGTGCATGCATAAGTTTTGGAGAGGCCTCATTTAT
>CAYXVJ010000082.1:0-10257 GCA_964468675.1 uncultured Oscillospiraceae bacterium | reverse complement strand
CTTTGTAAGTCATGTCCATCTATATAGCACATGGTAACCGGTGAATTGGTCACCGCATATTCATTTAATTCTTGGTCGGATAGAACGGTTAATTCACCCAAGAAGTCTCCAGGACCTGCAATACGGATGACCTGCTCTTTACCCGTTGGGCTTAAGCGAAAGACTCGTACAGAACCTTGGTGGATGACGTAGAGTGCTCGACCCGAATCGCCTGCTTGATAGATGGTTTCACCACGGGCAAACTGACGTTCATTTGTAATCGCAATCACTTCATCTTTTTCTTCTTTATCCAAGTGACTGAATATTGGGACGATATCAATACAAGAATGCTCTTCATGACATGCATGAGGCTCGTTAAAATCAAACATTATCTCTCACCTCTCATACAATTAATTTTACCCTATATCCAGACAAAATACATATTGGCATGAATGGGTATTTTAAGGTATGATTAGCCAAGGGTAACTCGGAAGAAAAACAGTGGAGGAAAACGAAATAATGAAGCAATTAGATTTGTCAAAATCCGTATATGACTTGTGTGAGGAGTATCCGGAATTGCTTGATGCCATGGTTGAACTCGGCTTCCGAGATATCGCGAAGCCTGGGATGCTAAATACGGCAGGGCGTGTCATGACCTTAATTAAGGGCGCTAAAATGAAACGCATTGACCTAGAAGAGATCAAGGCCAAGCTAAGAACGTTGGGATTCGAGCCGATTAACGGCTAGCGAAAGGAGTATATAAATGAGTGCAGAGATAAACAATTCGACACATAGAGAACAAGTTCTCGCCGACATGATCAAGCGCCTCCACGATGGAGCCACTGTAGATGATGTGAAGGATATTTTTGACCGCGAGTTTGGTAATGTGTCCGCGACAGAGATCGCAGCAGCTGAACAGCGTTTAATTGCTGGAGGCTTACCAGTATCAGAAGTTCAACGTCTATGTGACGTTCACGCAGCCGTTTTCAAAGGTTCTATCGAGGAAATCCACGCAAACGATAACGTGGAACTGATTTTCGGTCACCCAGTCTGGGCGATGAAGAAAGAAAACCGCGCATTAGAACGCCTCATGCAAAATGAACTCGA
Organism: uncultured Oscillospiraceae bacterium; assembly: GCA_964468675.1. Taxonomy (GTDB): domain Bacteria; phylum Bacillota; class Clostridia; order Saccharofermentanales; family Fastidiosipilaceae; genus CAYXVJ01. Next base: position 9,171 of record CAYXVJ010000082.1, on the reverse strand, counting down.
GAAGGATTTAAAAGCATTAGAAGATAATCCTTCTGGACCAACTGACCTTCTAGATGGCGATCTTGAGAGGCTTGCACAAGTAGATATCCACTACAAGAAGAAAGAAGAATTAATCTTCCCCTTCCTTGAAAAGTATGGCATCGATGCACCAGGTAAAGTTATGTGGGGTGTAGATGACGAAATCCGTGCGGATATCAAAGCGGTTCGTGAGTTGCTCACAAACTATAAACCAGGACCTGCCATTAAAGAACTACGTGCTGCAATTGATGAAGTAGTAGAATCAGTCAATGAAATGATCTTTAAAGAAGAGCATATTCTAATCCCTATGCTGCTAGAACACTTCACAGCAAGTGAGTGGAAAGCGATTGCAGACGGTACAGATGAATATGGTTACTGCTTAATTCGTAAACCACCGATTGTTTGGAGCCCAAGTGCTGCAGATCTTAAGATTGAAGAAGAAAAAGCTGCTTCAAATGAAAATGAGATCAACAGCTTAGATGACGTTGAAGGTTTAGAAGAAGGAACAGTTAAGCTACCTACAGGTCACATGACCATGACGGAGCTCACTGCACTCTTAAATACCTTACCGATCGATATTACTTATACAGATAAGACCAACACCGTTAAGTTCTTCTCTGAGTCTAGTGAGCGTATCTTCCCAAGAACCCGCGCCATTATCGGACGTAAGGTTGAGAACTGTCACCCACCGAAGAGTGTCGATAAGGTTGAGCAAGTTGTTGAAAACTTACGTTCAGGTAAGAAGGATGTAGAAGAGTTCTGGATCCAACTCCATGGTAAGTTCATCCACATCCGCTACTTCGCACTGCGTGATGAGAACGGTGAATTCTTAGGCACATTAGAAGTCACACAAAACATTGCACCCCTTCGTGAACTAGAAGGCGATCAGCGTTTAGTGAACTATGGTTTAGATGACTAAATCGAATAGATCATTCTAATATTAGAATTAAGATTGAATCAATTTCATAGAGCTCTGTCCTCCGGGATGGGGTTCTATTTATATAAGAAGATTGTACATCTATGAATGGACTCAATATTTATTCTAGCGTCACAGACTTTTATGCACAGCCAAAACCCCTCTAATCTACTGCTTGCAGGACTTAGAGGGGCTCTTCATTCATTTTTATTGTAAATTAAGCTTTGCTCCTTATTTTGAGAATATGAGCATGCCACCTGATTCATCTTCACCTAAGAAGTAGATAGAATGGCCATCTTTATTTTTTGCGCTATAAGTTATGCTCGTCTCTGTCTGAGCAGAGAATACATCCTCTGTATATCCGCTAGCTTTTATTGCGTCAACCACTTCTTTGGCACTCTTAATCTCAGAAAAGGTATACGTGACACTGCCCACGTTCACTGAATAACCTGTAATCTCATTGCCAAGATCTGGAACGCCACCTACTTCACTTGGATCGTAGCTACGGTTAGTTCCTGTCAGTGCAACGAATACGGTCGATCGGTCTACATCGTCATGTACAACATAGTTGAGAGTACCATCTCCAGCTTCAGTAAAGAGCATAATCTGAGCGGACAAGCCATCTTCTCTCGTACCGCCATAACTAAAGTTTTGGATATAGCTTGCTTCGTAAACAAAGCCAAGCTCACGCAGTAAATTGATGTAAGCGTGGAAAGCATCTATCTCCATATCGGAAAAGGTATATTGTGTATTGCCATCTGACGTGGCTATGGCTGTAATATTGGCAGGCGGCGCTTCTATATCTTTATATGCATCCGCTTCCCAGAAATCGTGGTTAAAGCCAGATAGACTTGGCATGGATAAACCTGGGAACAATACAATTGCATCCCCTGCTTGAGCTGGTTGATCCGTATCACCTGAATCTGTATCGTTATTATCTGTTAAGTCAACATCGCCATCTGGATTTTCATCCTCACCGTCCGGATCTGTATCACCTGAATCCCCTACTTGATCGATGATGTTAGACATGTTGCCAATGGCATCTGAAATTCGATTCCTCACTTGTCGCTCAACTAGCCTTGCACAAGATGAAGTCATTGTGAGCACTAAAAACAGCGAGAGAAAGATAAGCAAACGTCTTTTAATCATGAATCCCCCTCCATAACTATTAACAAGAAATATAACCCTTACATGCTTACCTTAGCATATAGGTACAATTAGCAGAGGGCAAATGATACCAATGGTCTAAAACTAAGGAGACTTCCTCCATCCACTTAAGAATCCTTGATACTCTGTAAAGAAATCTTCTGCAGTCTTCTTCATAAATACTGTAATCTCATCTTCGTAAAAACTAATTTGAATATCCAATACACCTAAATAGTCGTCTATAGCATAGAGTGTGCCAATAAATACATTGTCCAAAGCAAAGGCACCTGCTGCGATGGATCGATAGCGTGTATCTTGAACCCTTATTCTCTCTCCAGAATAGTATTCGGGAAATAACTGCTCTTTATAATGACCAAAGCCAAACAAGAGTTCATGTACACCGCTTTGATTCTCATAGTGAAGCGTCAAGTGATCTTCATTTATATCTGCCTGCATCCATTTAAAACCATGTTTGTTGGGTTCAAGTTCGTATCTCACTCCTGAAAATCTAAGTGCAATATCAGGAGATAATTGTCCTACTGGTAGAGGCAATTGAAGCTTAGTGATCCGTTCTCGAAGCATGTCCCAAGCTTCGTCATCTGCTTCTATTGTTTCATCTGTCACCGAATCACATAGTTCGTAGAAGGCATCCACTAAGAGGTCTTGTACGCCATCTAAACCTTGTGTATCTGCTGTGGTCACTAAAATCAGATCTGTTGTTGGATCCATAAAGGCGAATTGACTGCCCATACCAAAGCAAGCAAAAGCTCCATCTTGCAAGCACCAAAACTGATAGCCATAGCCATAAGGGATGCCTGGCGTAGATCTACCAAGCTTCGTATCGATCTGCCTTGAGCACGCATCCTTCATAAAAGACTTGCTGATTAACTGCTTGCCATTAAATCGGCCTTGGTTCAAACACAGCAGAGCAAACTTAGCTAAATCCCTGGTTGTACATAAGATACCGGATCCTGTCCAAGAGCCTCCTTCTGGTGTCTTCACAGACCAGGCATCAGAAGAAAAGCCGATCTCATCTAGGACTGGCCTCATGTATTCTAAAATCAATTTGCCAGACAATTTCTCCACGATGGCACAGAGCACAGTCGTTGCAGCGGTGTCGTATGAGAATACCGAACCTGGCTTATGCTTTTCTAACTTGTTATCAAAAAAGGATTGAACGAAGTTCGGCGAATCAAAGGTATAGGAATTCTCCTCGTTGTGCGTCGCCATCATCAATAGATCACGTATGGTGCTTTCAAGTACATAAGAATGAACGTTATCTGGAATATACTCTGGAAAGAAGCTTGCCGCAGTATCGTCTAGTTTAATTAAGCCTTCATCTAACATTTGACCAATAGCTACAGCTGTCATGCTCTTACTGACTGAATACATTCTGTGCTTTTGATCTTTACTAAAAAAGGGCCAATAGGCTTCTAAGGCAATCTCACCATGGCGAAGTAGCATGACGCTATGCATGGGCAAACGCTTACGTTCTAATAAATCTAGAAATCGATTGACCTTATCTAGGGGTATCCCTAACGCTTCTGGTCTACTTCTACGCATGGCAAGATCTCCTTTTAAACTTTATTTAAAACTTGACTAATTCTGAAACCTTAACTGGTAAGCCTGTTGCAATGGACTTATTTGCAGCTATACCTGTTAGTATACTCATTGCTCCATCTACATGTGATGCTGCGCGCTCTAATGGATCTTCTTCAGGTACGCCAAACATGTCATTTAAAAGAATTGGATCTCCACCACCGTGTCCACCTACACCCTCTTCAATTACAGCCTCATACGGTTCACCAAACATGGGGTATACCATAAGTTTGCTACCTAAGACTGCACCTTCTGTGGCATGGTCACCTGCTGCATTGACATAGACTGATTCGATTACTTCTAGTTCCATACGTCCCTTTGTACCTGTAAAGACGACACGGAAACCTTCTAAGGGTGAATATGCATTGAGGCTGTATGTCATCATGGCGCCACTGTTGTAGCGTACGAGTACGGACATAGTGTCTTCAATACTGATCCCATCACCAAAGACACTTTGATCTCTTATATAGCCATCTTCCTCTTCAGCTTCTAAATAGAGTTTTTCTAGGTAGTGATTACCTTCCATGTGCAAGGCAAAATGATCGTCTTTAGCATGTTCACTGCCATGAGCACGGGTATAAAACTTTGTCTCACCACGCTCTTCTGCATTCTCACGTCCATAGAACATGAGTTCACCTTCAGCATAGACAGTCTTTGGTGTTGTACCCAACCAGAAATTGACTAGATCAAAGTGGTGTGTGGACTTATGGACCAAGAGTCCTCCACTGTTTCTCTTATCTCTATGCCAGCGACGGAAGTAGTCTGCACCATGTGAAGTGTTTAGCATCCACTCAAAATGCACTTGATTGATCTGTCCGATGGTATCGGCAAGTACTAACTCTCTTACCTTCGAGTTATGCGGTGCATAGCGGTAATTAAAGGTCACACGTAGTTTTGCATTTGATTTAGCAGCTGCATCTAGTATCTCTTGGCACTTATCTGCATCGACCGTCATAGGCTTTTCACTGATGACATCTATGCCACGTTCTAAAGCTTTCACAATATACCTGTGATGTGTTCTATCGATGGATGTGACGATGACACAATCGGGCTTCATCTCATCTAGCATCAAATCGAAATCTTCTATCCCATATAGTTTTACTTCAGGGTAATTGTATTCATCGATTAAGACCTGTCTTGCATAGCGCATCCTTGTCTCATTCACATCACAGAACGCAACGAGTTCTGATGTATCTTTATAGTCTTCTGCAATCGACTGATAGAAATACCTTGCTCGGCCACCAATACCAACTTGTACATAGCGTTTCATAGCTCAACTCCAATCCTACTAATACCCTCATTATAGGATTAAAAATCAGCTGTTTTATCTGAAAAGATGCTAAAAACTCACATATATTGCTATAATGGGAGAAATAGCAAAGGAGATCTATATGGCGATACATGAGAGTTCAGATCTACCACAAGGTGCATCAATTCACTTAGAATATTTAATGCAGCATAAGCCACATACCATGCCGAGCATGCATGTGCATACGCACTACGAACTCTTTTATCTCATGGGTGGTGAAAGAACATACTTCTTAAACGATCGCACCTTCTCACTTAAGGGTGGCGACATCATTTTAATACCACCGGATGTCCTACATAAAACTGTAAGCCATGGCAGCAAGTTTTACGAGAGAACCCTCATTAGCTTTGAAGGCTCATTCTTAGAAGATTTGGTCAAGATTCATCCTGCTTTAGATCCTAAAGAGATCTTCAAAACTGAACTACTTCAAGTTAAGGCTGAAGACAAAACCTTAATTGAGATGCTCATATTCAAAATGCTCCAAGAACAAGACAGTGATAAGGAGACATCGCAGATACAACTGCAACTCTTATTAGCAGAATTACTCTTAATTCTTAAAGATATGCAAAGCGGTATACTAGCGCTCCCAGTCTCCTATCCAAATGAGATGCATGAGAAGATCTCAGAAATTATCCAATACATTAACTCACATTACATGGATCCACTAAGTCTTGAACTAATAGAGGAACACTTCTATATGAGTCGCTACCATTTTTGCAGAAACTTCAAAGCCATTACTGGAATGACTTTCACCGAATACCTCAACGTCATTCGTGTCCAAGAAGCCCAAAAGCTCTTACGTAATACAAGCTTACCGGTTCACGAAATCGCTCTAAAATCAGGATTTGAAACTCAATCTCATTTCTCTCGTGTCTTTAAATCGCAAAGTCAGATGACAGCCCTACGCTACAGACACTCGGCTTTGCATCTACGCTAAATTACTTCTAAATACAAAAAAGTGGCTAAGTTTGCATCTAAATGCTAACTTAGCCACTTATAAATTCTTCGCTTGTCGAACAAACTAATATCTTGTGAATCCTTGTTCGAACCAATACTTGATCAGAGCAAGCTTTACTTCAATGTGTGGATTGGTAATCCTTCTGCAAGCTCAGCTACGTCCATCACCATCTCACCTAGACTTGGGTGACTGTGGATCGTAAGTGTAATGTCTTCAACAACCATACGTGCTTCGATAGCAAGTGTTAGTTCAGCGATAATATCACTGGCGGAGTGACCTGCTACTTGTGCACCTAAAATAACGCCTGTTGCCTTGTCTGAGATCAAACGAATGAAACCTGTTCCTTCGTTGAGTGACAATGCACGGCCATTGGCTGCATATGGGAACTTAGCAATGGTGACATCAAGCTTTTGCTGCTTCGCTTCAGTTTCACTGATACCTACGGTTGCGATCTCAGGGTCTGTAAAGCTAACTGCTGGCATAGCGATGTAATCCACTTCTGCTGCTTGTCCTGCAATGGCTGCTGCTGCAACTTTTGCTTCATAGCTAGCCTTGTGAGCAAGTGCTAAACCAGGCACTACGTCACCGATAGCATAGATGCTTGGCACGCTTGTGCGGCACTGCTTATCGACTTCGATTAGACCTCTATCGAGCATCTTCACGCCTGTAGATTCTAGTCCCATATCATCTGTGTTTGGTTTGCGACCTACAGATACGAGGACATAGTCTGCTGTAACTGACTCTGTCTTGCCATTGGCCTCGTATGTCACAGTAACATCCTTACCATTGTCTACAGCACCCTTGGCCATAGCACTGGTAACGACGTTTACTTTCTTCTTCTTGAATGAAGTGGTTACTAAGCGCACCATATCTGCATCAAAGTTTGCCAAGATACTTGGTAAGCCTTCAAGGATGGTGACTTCACTACCGAGGTTAGCAAATGCTGCTGCAAGTTCACTACCGATGTATCCACCACCGATAACAACCAAACGCTTTGGCACATCTTCTAGTGCTAAGGCACCGGTTGAGTCAATGACGCGACCACCGTATTTGAAGCCCTTGATCTCAATCGGTCTAGAACCGGTTGCGATTATGGCGTTCTTAAATGAATAGGACTGTGCAGACTCATCGGTAAGTACACGCAAGTGCTCAGCATCGTTAAAGTATGCTGCTCCCTTGATGATCTCAACACCGTTCTTCTTCAAGAGTGTTTCAACACCCTTGGTCAGTTGTGAGACAACCTTATTGTTCTTCCAGTCTTGTGTTTTTGCAAAATCAAGTTCAACGTCTTTGGTCTTAATACCGAATGCTTCGGAATCAAGTGCCTGTTGATAGCGATGACCAACCGTGATCAAGGCCTTAGATGGGATACAACCCACGTTCAAGCAGGTACCACCAATGGCATCCTTCTCGATAATCGCAACTTTTTGTCCGAGCTGGGCGGCACGAATCGCCGCCACATAGCCACCTGGACCTGAACCGATGACAACGGTATCTAGTTCTAGAGCAAAATCTCCTACTACCATATGTTTATCCCATTACCCTTCCATTAACAGTGCTTCTGGATCACCGAGCAAACGCTTGAGCTCATTCATAGCGAGCTGAGCGGTCATACCGTCAATGATACGATGGTCAAAACTCATCGATAGCGACAACATCTGACCGATACCTAATTCACCGTTCTCGTCGACATGAGGCTTCTTCTCAATACGGCCTACACCTAAAATGGCAACCTCTGGGAAGTTGATAATCGGTGTGAACCACATACCGCCTGCCGAACCGATGTTACTGATTGTAATCGTACCACCACGCATATCGGCGGAAGCTAAGTTTCCTTCATTTGCAGCTGTTGCCTTCTCAGCAATTTCATCTGCAATCTCGTACATGCTCTTGGTGTCTGCATGCTTGACGTTTGGCACGTACAAGCCGCGCTCTGTATCAACAGCAATACCAATATTATAGTACTTCTTGAAGACGAGTTCCTCATTCTTCTCATCGATCATGGCGTTTAGTGCCGGGAACTTCTTAACGGTAGCAACAAGAGCCTTGGTGATGTATGCAAGATAGGTCAGCTTGACACCCTTCTCTGCAGCAACTTCCTTGAAGCGTCTTCTGTGTGCAACAAGCTTGCTCACTTCAACTTCATCAAAGATGGCGACGTGTGGTGCAGTATAAGCTGAACGACTCATGGCCTGAGAGATCGCACGACGTGTAACCGTCATCTTCTCACGGACTTCCTCACCGAGGTCAGTTGAACTGCTTGTAGCAGCAGGCTTAGCAGGTGTTGTTGCAACAACTGCGGCCTCAGATGGAGCAGGTGTACCTTCTGCAGTAACTGCTTCTGTATCTGCAGCAGCAGATGGTGGGGTTGCAGCACCAGTCTCACCAGTGGTTGTAACTGTTCCGCTACCAGCATTCTCGAGATCAGCTAAGGTCACATGACCATGCTTACCTGTTGCTTGTACCTTCGTGATATCAACACCTAATTCACGAGCCTTCTGACGAACAGATGGCATAGCAAGAACGCGTCCTTGCACCGTGTTATCTGGATATGTTTCACCAGGAGCACTTGCTGCTGGTGCAGTTGCAGCTGGTGCCTGAGCTGCTGGTGCAGCCTCTTCTGCCACAGGTGCATCAGACGCCGGAGCCGCTCCACCTGTATCAATTTCAATTAGTGGGTCGCCAACGTTTGCGACAGTACCGACTTCAACCATAATTTTGGTGACGGTACCGGTTACTGGCGATGGGATATCTTGTGCCAGCTTATCATTTTGTAATTCTAGTAGGGGCTCATCTTCTTCGATGGTGTCTCCGACATTGACATACCATTGGACGATCTCGCCCTCGGCCATGCCTTCACCGACATCAGGAAGCTTAAAAACAAAAGCCATATGTTTACCTCTCAAATTCTCTTTTAGCCTTAGTAATCCATCAGACCCTTGGCAGCCTTGGCAATATCGTCAGCATTTGGTAGCCAATCCTTCTCAGCCATACCAAATGGATAGATTGTATCGGGTGCAGACACACGAGCGATAGGAGCCTTCAAGCTCAAGATCGAGTGTTCAGCAATACGTGCTGCAACTTGTGCACCAACACCTGCCATACGCTGTGCTTCTTGAACGACAACAACACGGCCTGTTTTCTCTGTGGTTTCGCGAATCGCATCGATATCTAAAGGAGATACTGTTCTTAAGTCTAAGACTTCAACTGAAATGTTCTCCTTGG
>CAYXVJ010000081.1:0-10307 GCA_964468675.1 uncultured Oscillospiraceae bacterium | reverse complement strand
ACGCAATGATGATAAAGTATTATATGAAATTACTGATGATAATCCTATGCTGAGAACAAAGCAAATTACGACAGCATACATAATACGCCCACGCAACGAATCAATTCGAAATATATATCTCAGTATGTCAATCACCATCCAAACTCATCTAGAGATATTGTTAGCACACTTACTATTTGACATTCGAAGATCTAGTTCATTTACATTATACACATTTTCTAATTTTACTGAATAGAACATCAAATATCCTCAGCATTACACAAAAGAAAATATTTCGTTGGTAAGGCAAGGAAAAATCTGAAAAATTTAAACAACATTAGACCCAGCTCCTGATGTAATATGTTTTGTGCCTCGAACCTAATTGTCACTCTCGCGATGGTGGTTCTTCCCTATGGAGCTGGGTCTCTTTTGCCTCTCGAGTAGCTACTAAAAGCATAATATAGATAAGTAAAAACCGATATTGATCGAGTTTACAATTTTAACACAACAAAATTAGGGTTCTCTCTAGCAACTAACGGCCTATTAAGAATCGCTTTTAACTACCTAAGTATATTTGTCTGTCCATTGATCCAAACTTGGAATACTGGGTATGCCACCTCGAACAGTTGTCGATAGCCCTGCAATTTGATTGGAAAATAAAAGCATAGCTTCTATACTATTACAGCTTAAACTCCATGTTTTAAATGCTTCACAGATATTCACTTTATCAATCGCATACAGTTGACTTAATAAATTTGAATGAAAGGCACCTGTAAAGATATCACCAGCCCCTGTAGTATCAATAGCTCGAATTGATGGATCAGTAGATGCACTAACAGATTGTAGTGTCCCGGTATGGTCATGCCAATAGGCTTCCGACCCTTCAGGGCCTGTACTTAATAGAACGAGACGAATAGGAGTGTCACGAAGTAATGCATCAACAAACTCTTTTACAGGTCTACTGTCAATTTCTTGAATGTCCTCATCACTAATCTTTAAAATATCAGCATGTTTAAAGCCCCAATAAATCTGTTCTAGCATATGTTCTCTAGAAGACCATAGTGCTAATCTTAGATTTGGATCATAGCTGACGAGTCCACCAGCAGCTTTTACTATCTCCACTGCTTCTCTAGTCGCTGTTCGTGCAGGGTCATGGGTTAATGATAGGCTACCAAAATGTAAGAGCTTGGTATTTTTAAGCTGCTCTCTATGATGTTCGTTCAGCTCTAAACATGTATCTGCCCCAGGCTTTCTAGAGAATGAAAAACTTCGATTCGCCTCTTCATCTAGACTCACAAATGCAAGTGTTGTAAATGCATCTTTTGTCTGCACAATTCCACTTGTATCAATCCCTTGATCTTGTAAAGTATTTGTAAGTACCGAGCCAAAGTGATCCTCACCTACGGCTCCGATGAAAGCAGTATTAAAACCATAGCGCGAAACAGCTGCAGCAACATTAGCTGGTGCACCACCAGGGTTGGCTTCATAGACTTCTGACGTAGAAGACCTATCAACTTGCTCCACACCAACAAAGTCAATTAACAGTTCACCGATACAGATCAAATCGTATTGAGGGATATTCATCTTCAAGCTACGCTCCTTAAGCTTCTTCTTAAGTGACATTATACTATCTTCAGCTGTGCTTCAATAGAAATACAATATAGAATCTCAAATCAGTATAAGCTAGAACTATGTTTTAAACTGACTACTCTGCATGAACGTAAGATTCACTTAAAAAAATCAGCAATTGATCTGAGCCATAGTAGGGCTCCATAAGAACAATTGCTGATTTATTGTTTACACTATGTCATTCACTGTGTTAACTGCTTGAGCATAGATCAGATTCTATAGTCCATACTCATTTAGAATACTTCGCAAATCAATAACTTTCATTTCTTCACGAGCATCTTCTACTCTGAATGCTAAGAGGTGACCTAAGATTGAATCATCTAGTGTTGTAGCTGAGATCGAAGGCTTTTCACCTGCTAGTACATCCACAAAGTCTTTGACTAAACGGATGTCTCCTCCACCATGCCCACCAAAAGCACCTGTTGAATCACCTTCAAAGCTTAAATCAATCTTTTCTTCGGTATATCCACTAGGCGTTGAAGGTGTAATATGACGAATGATTAAATCACCATCTACAAAGCTTCCTTTGATTTCACCTTTGGTACCGATTAAGTGAATCGTACGATCGGATTTTGCAGTCCCACCCGTCAAGTGAAGTGTTGCACTTGAGCCGTTCTCAAAATGAACCATAACCGTCTGGTGATCCACGTTATCGTGGTCGCAGTCCCAGACACAGCGTCCATGTATGTTATCTGTTTTAAGTGAATGCAATCTTTCTTCATCTGTTGGATTCTCAATATGCTCGATACTATCCCACACATAAAATGCCCAACGTTCTGGATGTTCCATGTAATGAGACTTGGCTGAATATAAGCAAGTATCCACCAGTGGACAATCCTTCATACAGCGGCTACCAGAATTCTCTGGTTTTCTTGATGGATCAAATTGGAAGTCCGATCCAAAGCTTGCAATGTATCTAGGCCTTTCATCTTTAAGCCACATCATCATATCGAGGTCATGGCAGCACTTCGCTAAGATTATTGGTGCATAACATTGAACTTTATTTCCCCACTTACCTCTAACAAAGGAAACAGCTAAGTGATGGTAACTGACTAATTCAGTCATATGCAGATCGATCAGATCGCCAATGACACCTTCTAATAGAAGTTCTTTAATTTTTAAATAGAACGGTGCATAACGAAGCACATGACAGATCATGACAATGCGTTCTTCTTCCCGTGCTACTTCTAAAAGCCTAAACATCTCTTCTTCGTTCACAGCAAAAGGCTTCTCTAACAAAATGTCGTAGCCTCTTCTCAAGAGTGGGATGGATGTATCTACATGCTGGTGGTCCATCGTTCCATTGATGACGCAGTCTGCAAGCTTTTCACGTTTTGCTAATTCATCTGCGCTTTCAAAACACATGGATTCATCAAAACCAAACATTTTGGCTGTCTCTTTGCGACGATGCTCATTCGGGTCTGCTACACCAACAATTTTAAATCGATCCGGTGCGACCAGTGCATAGCTTGCATAGATAATGGCTCTATGACCTGCTCCAACGATTATTGCTTCTATAGGTTTTCTTTGTTCCATGATGTCCCCTTTTTGCTCCACTTTAATAATCCATATTGATATTCTAAAAGTCTTAAGATCCTTTATCCATGGGAAACCTTGACTACTTAATGTAATTTCTTGATCCGCCTTAACATTCTTATTATAATTAGGACAGGTTTTAGGTTTATATCTTCAATGGAGAACGAATATGTCGCTGGATATGTCAAAGCATTTTTTAATAGATCGAGAACTCGTCAAGTGTATAGTCAACGGTCAGGCGGACTGGGCGAAGACCTTGTATCGAATGAAAACAAAGCATTTCAGACTATTAGATGAATCAGAAACAAAGCTTTGGAACGATATGGTCTATCACCATAGTTTTAATATTCTATTTCGTATTTCCGTTTTTGATACAGGTATATCCGCAGATAGAATAGATGCCATATATAAGAAAAATTTAAACTTGATCTCACAGAAGGCATTTCTTCACGACTCCCTAGGGCTGATGGAACGCATTATCGACAACTATTGTGACCTAGTAAATTCGCAAAAAGGACACAACTTCTCAGAAGTTATTAATAAAGCATACGATCTCATTCATGGTGACCTCAGTGCAGACCTCAGATTAAAATCGATCTCACATAAACTAAGCATCAGCAGCAGTCACTTATCAAGACTGTTTCACAAGGAAGTGGGTCTCCCATTCAATCAATATGTGAGAAACATTCGTATAGAGAAAGCCAAATCACTGCTCAAGAAGAGCAGTTTTAGCATTGGTGAAATCGCATCCTATTGTGGTTACACCGATCCTAGTTATTTCCACAATGTGTTTAAAGCTGCAACAAAATTTACTCCAAATGAGTATCGAAGCAGTCAAGAAATATCGCTTCGAGCTTCAACTCAAGAAAACTATTCACCAGAAAATATGTATTAGTAGATTTTAAGCAATTAACCACTATTCAAACGATATATTATTTAGAGCCTACAGTTCAATACAACACTAACACGTCACCAGCTCTATCTTTTTGGTGATCTAACTTAAATAGAAACATAAAAAAAGGATGTGGATCCATTTTAGATCTACACCCCTTCTTAGAAAATCGCATAGAATATTTCAGCTAATCGAGCTCAAGTATAAATGCTTCTAGAGTCCCATATAACTGTGCAATCTTGCTTTTTGGTGCAAGTCCGTCATCTTTAGGATAGCAAAATACAGTAGCCACTGAGCTATTGTGCGCACCATATGCAAGATGAATGGGTGTCTTTCCAAAGTGAAGATGAATCTTGTCTCCATCCACCTCATAATTACTAAAAGGAAAACCGTCATCAACATGAATCTTGTAGTCTGGATGTACGTCTAAATGAAGTGTAATCCCTCCGTTATTTCGCTCACAACGCTTTAAGTATGCGTCAAGTGCTTGCCTTCCTGATAAGACTTCAGCAATGCGAAGGCCTAGTAGGCGCTTATTCGTTGGATGCAGGTCTTCTAAGTTACTTTCATCTAACGCTACGATATGACGTACACCATCAATACTCAAGCTTGCCTGCCTTTGTGCCTCTCGAAGCCTCCCCCAGTTATCGTCATTTGTTGGTTCAGGGGAATAACTCGGCAATTGAACTTGAACAATTGGTAGCTTTCCGAAGAGTTCTTGCCAATCACTGAGCATAGCTCCGAACAGCTCCAAGTAGAGCTCAGGGTGTGCCGTATCTGATTCTCCTTGATAGAAAAGTGCAGATTTAAAGCTTGCACCTCTAAGCGGTTTTAACATCGTCTCATAAAGACCTGAAGGCCGCATAAATGAAGTATCATTTTCAGGTGGTGGCCAAGGAGCCTGGCCTATTGCCTTCGTCAAATCTGTTTCAATGGCTTCCGGATGTATCTTGCGATAAGCATCAGCTGCCTTTTGCCATGCTTCCGAATCACTTTGGAATTTTTCTAACGCTGTCTTGAAAACTTCAGGATCTCTCCAAGGGCTGATTCTAGCTTCAAACTCCTCTTGATAGACACTTAGGTTTTTATGCTTGGCAAGCGTCTCCTTTGAAGTCCAGCAAGATGCTGAAGTCGCTCCCATATAACAACCTACGATGCCGATGGGTACAGTAGAATCTAATTCACGAAGTCGAAGCCCTGCATAAGCTGCAACAGCTGAAAAGCCATCCAAATGTTCACCTTCAAGTACATTCCAGTCTCCCGTCGTCCACTCCCAAAGTTTTGCATCAAGTGGCAGGCTGTCTCGTTGAGGCACTAAATTTGCTCGTAAGAGCGGATCTTTAAAGCGTGTTCTATCCTCATCTTTATGCATGGATTCACCGAAGGACAGTTGCATGTTGGACTGCCCACCAGCTAGATATACATCACCAAAATAAACATCATCTATAGCAACAGAAGAGCTAGCTGTAGAAAAACGTAAGCGATGAGGACCTCCAGCTGTTTGGGCAGGAATTGTAATAGCAAATTCACCTTCATCTGAAACGCTTACTTGATAACTATTAGCACCAAGCTCAAGGGTAACTGTATCGCCTGGTGTTGCCCACCCATGAAGCTTTAAATCTACATCACGCTGCAAGATCGCAGCATCCTTCAATAAAGGGTGTAGATGCAGATCGTCTTCATCAGCATATAGCTCAATCCAACGGGTGCGATATATGCGGCCATCTTTCATGTTCCATTCATCTTTTCTCGTATTCACGTTATACGATATAAGGAGCGTGCCAGGTCTAGATAGCTCAGGATGGGCTTTTGCATTGTAGCAATAAATACCCTTCTCATCGTCTTCCTCAGGACAAGTATATATGACTGTTGGATCTAGAAATGGTCCCTCGGCTCTATCTGCAAGCCTCATCTCAATATACGGATCTAGTCCATTACGGTTATAGATCAGTGCCAGCTTCCCCTTATTTGGACCAAAGTCCAAACGAGACACCGAACACTCTGACGAAATACCAGAGGCGAGCACAAGGATATCATCTAAGTGTTTTGACCAACCGTCTTCGGTATAAAATTCATACGCAGCAAAGTCTTCAATATGGCCTTTTTTATAGCGTGCCAATACTAGATTTGCACCATTTTCTTGGCGAAGACCATAGACATACACATAATCTTCATCTTCTTCCACTAAAACAGCTGCACCAAAGTACAGGTCAAAGTGATCTTCATGGAGGTCATGGGGGAAACTCAACACGTCAAGTGAATCAAAATCGGGCATGCCAGAATCGTTTAACTCCATACTTAGGAGATCCGTACCTACAATACTGAAACGAAAGCCTTCTGGTCTTTCAAGGTTTGCTGCGACACGCATCGCATAAATATAAAGCTTACCGTCTTCTACAAGCCCATCTTGGAGCCAATAGTAGTTCTTATCGTCAGGTGAAGTGATGAAATCAGATGTTTTTTTGAGATCGTCTAAAGATTTCTCTACTATGTCCTCTTCATCGTCCATTGGTGGGACAAACAAAGACCATGCCTGTTGACCTCTCTTACCCTCACCAAAGAATATCTCCAAGTCTTCTTGCTTTGGATCCTCGCTAGAACCACGATAAACACCTAAGGCATTGTTCACCATGATGCTGTCTTTAGAGCGATTGCCTGTTTTTGCATCGACTGTACCAATGAAACTATCACCAAAGGTGAATACTGTTTTTTGGATACCATCCTTACTTCCTAATGGAATGCTATACGTATTATCAGAACCAGTCCAACCTTGGTCGCGTAAAAACACGCGACTCCAATCTTCTCGTCCCCTCACCTGATATGCTTTGTGTTCTTTACTCATAATCAATTCTCTTTCGTTGCTACCTGCGCAGTTCTTAAGAACCTAGGCCTATAGATATCACCATATTGGAATGCGTCAATGCCACCATTGATGTTATATGAGATTAAGAGCTCATGTTCTGATGACAGTGCAGGGTGTGCCTTCGCATTATAGGTCGTATTTGCATCCCCAACAATCTTAAGGTGTGTATCGTGCGTAAAGATGGTTGTTGCCTCTGCAAACACACTGTAAGGCGTATCTGCTATAGCCGCTTTAATCGTCGGGCTCACGGTGATGTTCTGCCATACCAAGAGGTATTTACCTTTGTGTTCGCCACTTCTGATCTCAGAGACACTAAGCTCTGGTGCTACATCTCCTTGCAGGAGCATGAAGTTTTCTGCTATCTCACTTGACCATGACCCATCTGCTGCGAGGTAAGTCCAAGCTGAGAAATCTTCTAACATGTCTTGTTCGACTCTAGCCACAATGAGTTGTCTACCTTGATTGGCAAGGTCATTATAGCCATAGATATAGATGTAACCGTCTGGGTTTAATGCGCCTGCATCTTCTGTGTTCTGGAAGACCCCACCGCCAAAGTAGAATTTTGACTGTGGATCATCTACCTGACTTAAACGCTGATCTAAGTCATTAATCAGGACGAGGCTTTCTTGATCAACCTTGCCATCGACAATATCGTAGCGGGCAAGATCAACGCCGATTTGCTCAAAGCCATACAGGGTATTTACTGAATCGATTCGCAGGGCAAAGACATACAGGTGTTCACCTTCTACGAAGGTATCGCCAAGCCAGTAGTAGATTTCCTTGCCCGCTGTGCTGGCAGGCGTTGCTGGATCAGGCACAATTAAAGCTGTAGTATCCGGTAAGATAAATTCCATCTCACTAGGTCTTGGAAGCCCACCGCTTAAAAGAGCTGCAGTGTTGTTCACAAAGCCAACATCACGCCTCAAGTCTGTAGGGCCATCTACCTTACCTGTGATGGTGTCGCTAAAGATGAAGTAGGTCTTTTGCTCCTCAATATCTCGTCCACTTAAGTAGTCTTTGCCATCTAAGTTGACGGTATAAATACCATCTGCACCTGCCCAACCATCAAAGTTTGAGAGTAAGGCTGTATAGTCTGGCGCAGGATCGGTAAACCAACCGCTACCCATCTGTACAGCGATCTCACTGATACCGACTTTGTCGCCTCCATGGTTCTCACGAATCTCAAGTTTCAGATAGTGGGCGTGGAGGTTATCGATATCAATTGCTAAGGATACAGGCATCTGATTTGAACCATCGCCTTTATCCATTTCGTATTGACCAATTAATTGCCAACGACTCATATCGGACGAGATGGATAGACGGAAGGTCTTAAGGCCTGAATCTAGATCGTCTTTATCGTTATAGTTCCAAATCAATACCTTTGAAATTGGATAGTGACCTTGTAGATCGACGATCATGTCGATCGTGTTCTTGTCTCCGGACACCATATGCATGGGGTTATTGTCATGTAGAGCATCAATCGATAAAGGATAGCTAAGGCCACTACCATTCACATGGTTGTAGTCTTCAGGGCTAGCTGTCCAACGCTTGTTATTGTATTGCTCAACGGGGGCCAAAGAGATAAATGCGTCTTCTCTATTCTCCTGACGATAGCGGTATAAGCGAAGCTCAGATAAGCCATTTTCTGCACCGCCATGGTTCGAAATCGCGCGAATGCGAATGAAACGGGCACTCTCACCATTAAAATCTATTGTTTCGCGATCTTCAAGACCATGAGCCACAGCGTTCTCATCACCACTTGCAGGGTCAAGTGTAAGTGGGTGTTCTCTTCCAAACGTCTCGTTGTCAAGTGATGCATCTACAATGATCTCTCGTAAGCCACTATCCGTTTGACCATCCTCGTTATAGTTCCATATATATAATTCACCTAAGCGTTCAATGTGGCCAATATCAAAGATGAATTCCGTATCACTGCCTTTATACATCGTACTGGGATCTGTGCTGTGTAAATGTACGCGTCCTTCACGACCACTCATGCCATCGCTATTTACAAGTACCTCATGTGCTTCATTTAAAGCTTGAAGCTTGATCTCTCTACCCACTTCCTTGTATGTCATCGAAAGCTGTCCTTCTCCTGGTGTCGGGGTCATATCCTCTGTCTCCTCGGGCTCTGTGCCACTAGCCTCCTCGTTTGTTGTACTAGGAAGTTCATTAGTTGTCGCTGTATCACCGGTAGATGAGGGATCACTCTCATCTACTTTCGTACATGCAGCTACGCTAATTAGCATGAGCAACATAGCCATTATCGCTGTCAATCGTTTCATATAGACCTCTTTTAAAAGTAGAGCTGCCCCAAACATTACGCTCTAGGGCAGCTCTAGTAAAATATGCTAAAGATTAGCTTTGACGGCGTCTGTTTAATACAAATCCAGCAATCGCTGCTAAGATCAATACGCCTGCGACGATACCAATGACAAGACCTGTGTTCATGCCACCTTCGTCTTCTTCATCAACAGGATCTGTTTCCGTTGGTTCGGTTTCACCTTCTGTTGCTTCTGTAGTCTCTTCAACCGCTTCAGTGGTCTCTTCAGGCTCAGTAGTTGTTTCCTCTGGCTCTTCTTCACCACCTGGTGTCTCGATCACGTCTGGATCGTAAGGATTGTCTACTTCTACAGTGTAAAGCAATGTGTTAACGTCCTCTTCAGATAAGGCTCCATCGTAGATCACAAAGTTATCTAAGCTACCTGTAAGCCCACGCTTCACAAGCTCAGCTTCGTAGTAACCACCGATGTTAAAGCCACCGTTTGGATCACCAAAGGATCCGTCATCAAATAGGCCTAGACCAAATGGCAAACCTGCTGCAACCGTCAGTCTAGATTGAGCTGCCAATTGACCGTCAATGTAGATGTAAACGAATGCATCGTTGATGTTGCCGAACTCATCGTATTCGTTCTCGTATACGACGGTGTAATGGTGCCACTCTTCCATGTGGTTCTCCATATAGAAGCCTTCGACAAAGAGATTGTCTTGTGTCATCCAGTCGTTACTGTTCATCTTCGCGAGGAAGCTTGTACCGTCAACGTCGTCTTCTAATAAGAATTCTAAGTCAATAACACCTGCACCTAAGGCACCTAAGCCCGCTGGTACCATGACCATGTTGGCACCTGTATCTGTTTCGGTATAGGCATCCATCTTGAAGTAAAAGGATATTGTTAATTCATCGTATGCATAGGTCTCATTCGGAGATGCAAGGTAACTCGTACCATCCAAACGAATCGCTTGGCCATCGACACCTTCTTCAAACTCGGCTTCAGTCATCGAAGATCCTGCACCTAGTGTTAGATCTCCATTCTCACTTCCAGTACTTGTTAAGTCACCATCAAAGGCATATGAGAATACGATTTCAGGCTCACGGTCTGGGTCTACAGGTACTTCTTCACCTGAGTA
>CAYXVJ010000080.1:5699-10387 GCA_964468675.1 uncultured Oscillospiraceae bacterium | reverse complement strand
CATATTTAGAAACAATAAAATTAAACGTGCTGTCGAACGCCTGATGGATGAGCGCGATGGTTTGATTCTAGGTATTTGCAATGGCTTCCAAGCACTCATTAAATTAGGTCTCCTTCCATATGGCAAGATATCCGATCTGACAGACGACTCACCAAGTTTGACATACAATGCTTTAGGTAGACATCAAGCGATCTTTGTAGACACAAGAATCAGTTCTGTGAAATCGCCATGGCTCAAATATTGTGATGTAGGTGATGTACATCGTCTACCGATCTCTCATGGAGAAGGACGCTTGATAGCCAATGAAGCTACACTAGAGCATTTAATGGAGCATGGACAAATCGTAGCTCAGTATGTGGATCCTAAAGCATTGGTGACTATGGAAGAACCATACAATCCAAATGGCTCTACATGGGCTATTGAAGCCCTGTCATCAGAGGATGGACGCATATTGGGTAAGATGGCTCACTCTGAGCGTGTTGATGATGGCTTATACATCAACATGCCAGGTGATAAAGAGCAAGAACTCTTTAAGGCTGCAGTAGCTTATTTTACGAAGGAAGGATAGTGATTGTTTGAGACAAAAACTTGACCTGCCAGGACAGTTTGAATTAAATACAGTATTTACGCCCACAGGTGACCAGCCTGAAGCGATAGAGAAATTGGTAGAGGGCATAGAAGATGGTGAGAAGTTTCAAACCTTATTGGGTGTAACAGGATCCGGTAAGACTTTTACGATGGCAAACGTGATTCAAAAGGTGCAAAAACCTACCTTGGTTATTGCACCGAATAAAACGCTTGCTGGACAGCTTTGTGAGGAGTTTAGAGCTTTCTTCCCGAACAATAGAGTGGAGTATTTTGTCTCTTACTATGACTACTATCAACCGGAAGCGTATATTCCATCTACGGATACCTTTATCGAAAAGGACTCCGCCATTAACGATGAGATCGATCGCTTACGCCATGCAGCAACAAGCTCACTGTTAGAGAGGCGAGATGTGATTGTCGTCGCATCGGTCTCTTGTATTTATGGTTTAGGTGACCCAGAGGACTATCAGCACATGATGGTTCATTTAAGGCCAGGGCAATTAAAAGATCGCGATGATGTGATCGCAGAGCTGGTCAATATTCAGTACATGCGTAATGACTTTGAGTTAAAGCGTGGACACTTCAGAGTTCGCGGAGATACCTTAGATATTTGGCCTGCGAATGCTGAATCCACCTTGATGCGTATCTCTTTTTTTGGAGATGAGATTGAACGCATCTTGGAGATGGACCGCTTAAGTGGTAAGGTTCTTGCGTCAAGATCTTATGTTTCAGTCTTCCCGGCAAGTCACTACGCCACGACAGATACAAAAATGCAGCGTGCCATTGATCTGATTGAAGCAGAGTTGGAAGAGCGTTTGGAAGTGTTTCGCCAAGAAGGCAAGATCGTTGAAGCGTATCGTTTGGAGCAACGAACCCGTTATGACCTTGAGATGTTACGGGAGACAGGCTTTACGAAGGGTATTGAGAACTATTCGAGGCATTTAGCGGGTAGAGCCGAAGGCGAAGCGCCTTTTACTTTGTTTGATTTCTTCCCAGAAGACTATTTGCTGATGATTGACGAGTCTCATATCACTGTCCCTCAAATAGGGGCCATGTATAACGGTGACCACTCACGTAAAGTGTCGCTTGTAGACTTTGGCTTTCGCTTACCTTCAGCGTTCGATAACCGGCCATTACAGTTCACTGAGTTTGAAGAGCGACTCAGGCAAGTTGTCTTTGTGAGTGCCACACCGTCGACTTATGAACGAGAACATGCAACGAACATCGTGGAGCAAATCATCAGACCTACAGGTCTTGTGGATCCGACGATTGAGATTCATCCTGTTGAGGGGCAAATAGAAGATATCTTGGCTAAGGCTAAGGATGTCATTAGTAGAGACGAGCGTGTCTTAATATTGACACTAACGAAGAAAATGGCAGAAGACTTAACGGACTTCTTAGCTGCTGAAGGCTTGAAAGTACAATACTTACACTCTACGATTGAAACCGCTGAACGACTAAAGATTTTAAGGGACTTAAGGCATGGTCATTTTGATATTTTAGTTGGTATTAACTTACTAAGAGAAGGCTTAGACTTACCTGAAGTCTCCTTGATTTGTATCTTAGATGCGGACAGGCAAGGCTTCTTACGATCGACAAGATCGTTGATTCAGATCATTGGGCGTGCTGCTAGAAACGTTAACGGTAAAGTCGTCATGTATGCAGATGAAGTGACTGAAGCGATGATGACGTCGATTGCTGAGACGAATAGACGTAGGGCCATTCAAGTTGCTTACAACGAAGAACACAACATCACACCAACTACGATTAGGAAAGACATTAGAGATACGATCGATACATTCGAAGATATTGTTGAAGAGGAAGGCCTTCAAGGAGCTAAAGCATCAGACAAGAAGGATGAATCGATTGAAGATCGAATTCGTCGTATGCCAATTGGTGAATTGCAGCAATTGATTACGAGGATGGAAAAGGAAATGCGTGCAGCTGCCAAACAACTCGAGTTCGAAGAAGCTGCAAGGCTTCGTGACCTTGTTATATTCGCTAAAGGCAGGCTGCTCGGCTAAGGTTTAGGATGGCTTAGCTTATGCTATAATTTTCATATTAATGAAGATGAATTTTAAGGAGGGTATCTCTATGTCCAGAAGTCAAAGACTCTATGAACAGTGGTCTAGTGATCCTTATTTTGATGAGGTAACCAGGGCTGAGTTAGTGTCCATTAAAGAGGATGCAAGTGAGATCGAAGAGCGTTTTTATAAAGACTTGGAGTTTGGCACAGGGGGCATTAGAGGCATACTAGGTGCGGGTACCAATCGTATGAACAGATATACGATTGCGAGAGCCGCTGAAGGTTTTGCCCGTTTAATAGATCAACAAGGTGATGCTGCCAAAGATAAAGGTATAGTCATTTCTTATGACTGTAGACATTTTTCACCTGAATTTGCAGAAGTTGCAGCACTAGTCTTTGCAACACATGGCATTAAAGTATATTTATACGATGAACTTCGTCCTACACCGATGCTATCTTTTGGTGTACGCTACTACGGTGCTGCAGGCGGTGTGATGATTACGGCGTCCCACAACCCACCACAGTACAACGGTTTTAAAGCCTATGGTAGCGATGGTGGACAGATGCCACCAGAAGAAGCAGATATTGTTCTAGCTGAGATCAATAAAGTGACAGATTACCGTCAGGTCAAGATCATTAGCCGCGAAGAAGCGGATGAAAAAGGCTTGATTCAAGTCGTTGGTAAAGACATAGACGATGAATATTCAGCCATGCTGCAAAAACTTGCCATTAACCTAGATGAGGTAAAAGAACAAGAGGATATGAAAATTGTCTTTACACCTCTACACGGTACAGGTAATAAACCAGTTAGAAGAATATTAAGAGAAATAGGTTTTAAAAACGTCTTAGTTGTAGACGAGCAAGTAGAACCAGATGGCGATTTCCCAACCGTGCAATCGCCAAACCCTGAAGAGCGTGAAGCTTTACAAATGGCCATAGATCTTGCGAGCAAAGAAGAGGC
Organism: uncultured Oscillospiraceae bacterium; assembly: GCA_964468675.1. Taxonomy (GTDB): domain Bacteria; phylum Bacillota; class Clostridia; order Saccharofermentanales; family Fastidiosipilaceae; genus CAYXVJ01. The sequence goes on along the minus strand of CAYXVJ010000080.1, from coordinate 6,812 downwards.
CGATTTAGTCATCGCAACGGATCCAGATGCAGATCGAACAGGACTTGCAGTACGTTTAAACGATGGCTCTTATAAAGTTTTAAGTGGTAATCAAATTGGCTTGCTTTTGATGGAGTACATTCTATCTGCTAAGCAAAATAGAAAGATATTACCAGACAATTCCTTTGCCATTACAACCATTGTCTCAACTAAGCTGACGAGACGTGTAGCAGAACACTATGGCATATGCTTGTTTGAAACACTCACGGGCTTTAAATTCATCGGCGAGATTATCAAGGACTACGATGAAGATGGAGATATGGAGTTCCAGTTCGCTTTTGAAGAGAGCTTTGGCTACCTGGCAGGCACAGATGTAAGAGATAAAGATGCAGTTGTTGCAGCGATGCTCTTGGCTGAGATGGCAGCAACAGCTCGTTCAGAAGGTTTAACCATTGCAGATTACCTAGATAGAATCTATGAGAAGTACGGCTATGGCGTAGAGCATACCGTCTCAATTTCTCGAAGTGGTAAAGAAGGAGCCAGGCAGATTGCAAATGCCATGACATGGCTTCGTGAGAACAAAGATCAAGGTCTTCTAGGCGTTGATATTGTTACCGTGAAGGACTATCAAACAAGCACCTGGCAGAACTTAAAAACAGGTGAGAGTGGTACACTAGATCTTTCTGAATCCAACGTATTGCTCTATGAACTAGAGGGGCTCGATTGGCTTTGTGTAAGGCCATCAGGTACAGAGCCAAAGATTAAGATTTACTTTGGTGTTTACGATCAAGATAGAGATGCTGGTGATGCTGCGATCGAGCGCTTAGCAAAAACAGTCGTTAGTGAGATTGAAAAACACCTCGTATAAATAGAAGACGGAGAACCTACTTGAGTTTTGTTCATCTACACCTACATACAGAGTACAGCCTATTAGACGGAGCAAATCGTATCCGTACATTACCAGATCGGATTAAAGAGCTGGGCATGGATGCCTGTGCGATTACCGATCACGGTAGTATGTATGGTGTGGTGGACTTCTATGAATCATGCAAAAAAGCAGGTATAAAGCCGATCATTGGTGCTGAGGTTTATGTTGCACCAAATTCCCGTTTTGACAAAGAATTAACAGGTGGT
>CAYXVJ010000080.1:0-5689 GCA_964468675.1 uncultured Oscillospiraceae bacterium | reverse complement strand
TCTCAAAGGACCTTCCTGACGATAAACGAGCGTATCACTTGGTGATATTAGCCGAAAATAACGAAGGACTGAAGAATTTAAACCGTTTGGTCTCCATTGGTTATGTAGAGGGATTTTACTACCGTCCACGTGTGGATATGGAGACGCTTCGGGCGCATTCAGAAGGATTAATATGCTTATCTGCTTGCTTAAGCGGAGAGGTAGCTAGAAGGCTTTTAGAAGGACACTATGAAGGGGCTAAAGAAGCCGCTTTAAGGCATCAAGAGATTTTTGGTGCAGGTAATTACTTTTTAGAGCTGCAATCCAATGGCATCTCAGAGCAACTCTTGGTCAACAAAGACATCATCAAGATCAGCGAAGAGACTGGTATTCCACTTGTTGCAACCAATGACTGCCACTATACGCACAAGGAAGACGCCAAGGCACATGAAGTCTTACTGTGTATGCAAACCGGTAAGCGTTTGTCGGATCCAGATCGCATGCGATTGGGTACTGATGCTTTTTATGTGAAGTCTCCTGAGGAAATGATGGAGGCTTTTAAAGATGTCCCGGAAGCGATCTCAAACACAGTGGAGATTGCTAAGCGTTGTTCAGCAGAACTGGATTTCTCAACACTGCACTTACCTGAATATGAAGTGCCAGAGGGCTATGACGCAAGGTCTTATTTAAACCATATTACCCATGAGGGCTTAAAAAGAAGGCTTGCCATTCACCAGCCACATCCTACAAAGGATTATTTGGAACGCTTGGACTATGAACTAGGCATCATCGACCGCATGGGCTATAACGATTACTACCTCATTGTCTGGGACTTCATCGACTTTGCTAAAAAAAGAGGCATCATGGTAGGTCCAGGTAGAGGATCGGGTGCAGCTTCATTGGTTGCTTATGCTTTGGGCATTACCAATTTAGATCCTTTGGAATATGTATTACTCTTTGAGCGCTTCTTGAATCCAGAGCGCGTGAGCATGCCTGACTTTGATATTGACTTTTGCTACGAACGTCGTGGTGAAGTCATTGATTATGTCTATCAAAAATATGGCAACGATCACGTTGCACAAGTCATCACCTTCGGAACTTTAGCGGCTAAACAAGCCGTGCGTGACGTCGCAAGGGTTTTAGATGTTTCTTATGCAGAGACGGATCGAATTGCTAAGCTGATCCCGTTTTCTTTAGGTATCACATTGGATAAGGCGCTTGATGTATCACCAGATTTAAGACAAGCATACGATAGTGAGGCAAGTGTTAGGGAAGTCATCGATTATGCAAGGCAGTTTGAAGGCATGCCAAGGCATGCGTCAACCCATGCTGCAGGTGTTGTTATATCTGAAGAACCGCTTACAGACATTGCACCACTAGCGAGAAATGATGACAATATTGTTGTTCAATATGGGAAGAATAACATTGAAAAGATTGGCCTATTAAAGTTTGACTTTTTAGGCCTAAGAACACTAACGGTGCTGAGAGACACAAGAGACATTGTGAAGGCGCAAACCGGTGTTGAGATTGATTTTGATAGCTTAAAACTAGATGATAAGGCCGTTTTTGAAAACATCGCTAGAGGAGATACTGAAGGTGTCTTCCAATTGGAATCTGGTGGTATGACAGCCTTTATGAAGGAGTTAAAGCCAGAATCTTTAGAAGACATCATCGCAGGTGTTGCCTTATATCGTCCAGGACCGATGGAGCAAATTCCGCGTTATGTTGCGTCTAGACACGATGCCGATAAAATTTCTTATGACCATCCCTTGCTTGAACCCATTTTAGATGTGACTTATGGCTGTATTGTGTATCAAGAACAAGTTATGCAAATTGTTCGTGATCTAGGTGGTTTTACCATGGGGCAATCCGATAACGTTCGACGTGCCATGAGTAAGAAGCAACCCGATGAGTTAGCACGATATAAAAACTTATTTATCCATGGTGGCAAGTCTGATGCTGGACAAGCTATCGATGGCGCAATGAAGCGCGGTGTACCACAAAAGACAGCAGAGAAAATCTGGGAAGACGTTATGGCTTTTGCAGGCTATGCCTTTAATAAAGCGCATGCTGCTTGTTACGCTGTTGTTGCTTACTATACCGCTTGGTTAAAACATTACTATCCTACAGCCTTTATGGCTGCCATGCTCAACTCGTTTTTGGGTAATTTAGGCCAAGCAGCACACTATGTTCGTGTTTGCCGTGAGATGAAAATTGGCATCTTGCCTCCTGACATCAACAAGAGTCAAGTGAAATTTACAACTGAAGATGGTCAGATTCGCTTTGCATTAGCAGCTGTCAAAAATGTAGGAACAGCTGTTTTAGAGCTACTTGTTCAAGATCGAGAAGAGAATGGACCTTTTACGAGCTTTGGTGATTTCTTAAGACGTGCTTATGAATTTGGCATGAACAGAAAGATGATTGAAAGCTTGATCAAGTCATCTGCTCTCGATGGTTTTGGAATCGCAAGAAATCAATTGATCGCTGCAAGTGATCCCTACTTACAGATGCTTAGCAAACGTCAAAATGTGATGGAAGGTCAACTGAGTTTATTTGATTTTGGTGTGCCAGAACAAGCACCTGTTGAGCCTGAATACCCTTCATTGCCAGATTTATCTATGGGCCAGATATTGACCATGGAACAAGAGATCTTAGGTCTATACCTCTCTGGTCATCCACTAGACAGCTATCGCAGGTCCATGCAAGCGAGTGTGGATATGACCAGCAGTAAGCTTAGTGCTTCATCTTTGGATACAGGTGATGTATTAGATGAATTTGAGACACAAAGCACGAAAGAAGAGCTCCACGGCAAGTATGTCTCCATGGCAGGCTTAGTCGTTTCTAGGCGTAATCTTACGACTAAAAAGGGCGAATTGATGTGCTTCCTTGAAGTTGAAGACTTAGAAGGTCGCTTTGAAACCATCGTGTTCCCGAAGACTTTTAGCTTGTACCGAGATTTATTAGATGAAGGCAGTGTCCTATTAATATCAGGGCGTATTAGTGCAAGAGAAGATGAGGAGACCAAGATCTTAGCCGATAAGATTGCCTACCTCTTAGATGACGAGTCGATCCTAGAGTCAAGGTCACCTACACCAGAGGAAGCAGGTATTCTAAAGGCTGGATTGGTCCTTGAACTCCATTGCTCTTTTAACAAAAACAGCAAGGAGATGGATACGCTCATTAAACTCTTGGGTGATTTTAGAGGAAAAGTACCTGTACGTATTGTCGCAAAGGGTGAAGGTGGTATAGTATTGAGCAGGGATACTCAATATGCTGTAATACCTGATAACGAATTTTTGATGAAATTGGCGCATTTAGTGGGGCCTGATGCCATTGGCTTTAGCCCGAAATAGGTGAAGTGTTGAAACGATTGTGGATCGAAGGAAGGGATTGAAGATGTCAGATTCTGTCAAGACAAATGAAATTAAAACCATTGCTGTATTAACATCCGGTGGAGATGCACCAGGCATGAACGCTGCAATACGTGCAGTCACTCGTGCTGGTTTGAATAATGGCTATCGTATGCTTGGTGTAAGACGCGGATATCACGGTTTATGGAGAGGTGACATCATTGAACTAGATGGTCGCTCAGTCTCAGAAAAACTACAACGTGGTGGTACATTTTTAATGACCGCTAGATCTGCAACCTTCAATACAGAAGAAGGCGTTAAGCAAGCTTATGACATGTGTAAAGTCTTCAACATCGATGCTTTAGTGGTCATTGGTGGAGATGGCTCTTTTAGAGGTGCACGTGACCTTGCAAGAATTGGTTTACCTGTGGTTTGCATTCCAGGTACGATCGATAACGATATACCATGTTCGGAGTATACGATCGGTTACGATACGGCGATGAATACTGCCATGGAAGCCATCGATAAGCTTCGTGATACTGCAAGTAGTCATGAGCGCTGTAGTGTCATTGAGGTCATGGGCCGTAAAGCTGGTTACATTGCTTTAAATGTAGGTGTATCTACAGGTGCAGAAGTCATTCTCATTCCTGAAGTAGAGCACGACTTTAATACAGATGTTGTAAAGCGCTTATTAGAGTGCAGAAACTCAGGTAAGCATCACTACATCGTTGTTGTGGCTGAAGGTGCAGGTTCGGCCGTTGATATTGCTGAGCGTATCGAGAAGATGACAGGCATTGAATCAAGACCTACCATATTAGGGCATCTACAACGTGGTGGTAGCCCCACATTAAGAGATAGACAAATGGCAAGCCTCATGGGCGTTCGTGCCTTGAACTGCCTAAAGGAAGGCGATTTGAATCGTATCATCGCGTACAAAGAAGGTAAAATTACAGATATTGATCTAGATGAAGGCTTAGAGATGACAAAAACAATTAGCGTAGAACAGTATAATGATTCAAAGTTAATTGCCCTGTAAAACAGTTACGAAGTAGGTTTGGATGAAATTAAAAGATATTAACTGGAAGAAACAGATCACTGTACCGAATGGTTTATCGATTTTAAGATTGGCGATGATCCCGGTGATGGCATATTACATTTTGAACATGGAAGATAAACGCTTAACAGGCTTTATACTCTTCTTGGTCATTTGGATGACAGATGCATTAGATGGATTTATTGCGAGAACCTTTAACCAAGTCTCTGAACTGGGTAAGGTATTAGATCCCTTGGTGGATAAGATCTTTCAAATCACTACAGGGATCTGTTTATTCATGGTGAATCGTATGCCGCTTTGGGTGCCTCTCATTATGGTTTTAAAAGAGGCTTTACTCATATTAGGTGGAGCGATTTTGTTTAGAAAACATGACGTCGTTGTAGGTGCCCAATGGTTTGGTAAATTAACAACCATTGTTCTAGTTGCTGCGTTCTCATTTGCTATGCTGGCACCAGAACACCTTACCCATTGGATTCCATACCTGTTTATTATCCCTGTGGCGATGTCCGTCTTAAGTTTGCTTAGTTATACAAGGTACTATCTGCAATCTTCTAAAAGAGCTGAGTCAAATGAGGCTAAGCATAATCAAATATATTAATTGAGGAAGCACAAATGGAAGTACATTTAGAAACACTTGAATTTCCGAAGATAGTCCGGCTTCTAGCTGGGCTATCTTTTTCGGTACCAGGAAGAGAGCTTTGTGAAGCATTGGTACCTACAAATGATTTGGATACAGCAAAGGCTTGGCAAAAAGAAACAAGCGATGCAGTGAGTATCCTACTTGCAAAAGGAACGCCGCCACTACACGGTATTTCAGATATCAGAGCCACGGCAGTTAGAGCTAGCCGAGGATCTCGTTTAAACATGGGTGAATTGTTGCGCATTGGACAAGTATTAAGGGCTGTGGATCGTTTGCAGCGCTTGGTGCCTGAAGATGGACCTGGTGGCAATATTGTCTATGACTATATGGACAATTTGAATCGCTACCATGAATTGGAACGAGACATCAGTAGTGCGATCATTTCGGAAGAAGAGATGGCGGATAGCGCATCACAAAGACTTTTTGATATCAGGAGAAGGATTAAGAGCCAGCAAGCATCCATTCGAGAATCGCTAGATAAGATTTTAAGAAGTGCTGCCAAATACTTGCAAGAGCAATTGATTACTCAACGTAATGGTCGCTATGTTGTGCCTGTTAAAGCAGAACATAAAGGGCAAGTATCAGGTATTGTTCATGATGCGTCAGGTTCTGGTCAAACACTCTTTATTGAGCCGATGTCAGTGGTGAGTGCGAACAACAAGATTC
>CAYXVJ010000079.1:2231-10402 GCA_964468675.1 uncultured Oscillospiraceae bacterium | reverse complement strand
GCACGAATTAAGATACCACCAGCATGAATAGATAAATCATAGGATGTTCTTACTGAATGATTTAGCTGTTCATCAATTTGAAGTTCTACAATAAACGCTGCTGTATCGTCAATAGTTATGTTTTGTTTAGCTAGCACCTCTTGGAAACGACTTAATAAACCATCTGTAAGCTCGACATTTGAAATCAAGCGAATTTGCATTGGCAGACCGACCACTCCCCCATCATAGACGATGGATCTTGGTGTTGGATACAATCTATATTTATTCATTACTAATTCTTCCTTCTAAGACTTGTTTTTGATCTTCTTTACGAATGGTTTTAACACCCCAAGTGAAATAGACAAGATGACTTACCCAGACGATAGCCAAGATGATTTGACCGATAGGGATTCTTCTCATCATTATAAAGCCGATCAGCATTGTTAAGCTAACGACTGTGCAAAGCCTAACTTTAGCTGCAACGGTCATGCCTTGTCCTTGTATGTACGATTCTAAATTATTTTTATAAAGTTTAGTACCTATAAACCAATTGTTTAAACGCTCGGAGCTTTTACCGAAGCAAAGTGCAGCGGTCAACAAAAATGGGAATGCAGGTAACAAAGGTACGACAGCAGCAATGGCGCCAAGACCTAAACCTAAGCAGCCAATAGATATATATAGTAGTTTTTTCAAATTCAAGAAGTATGTCTCCTACTATCAATAAGGTGTAAAATGGTCGTCCACGGATACTTGAAGAAAATCCGTGGCCCTGAATAACGCATCACAATGCGAATTTTCTCTCGCATCTCGGGTTCATAACAATGGACGTGGCAAGATGAACAGAAAGTCTTTGTCTTCGTAAAAGGACATTTCTTAGTCCTTGTTAACGCATAATCTAACAAGCCTTGGCATGAAGGGCATAACTCCTGATCTTGATCGTGCTTTTGCTTACAAAAAATTCGTATCATCCTTGCTACTAGCTTAGATTCTCTAAATTTCTTCTTTTCAATTTGCCTCAACACTCGTTTACTGCGCTTCATCTACCTGCCCTTAGCAATTTTATTGTATTCATTTTCTATTTAAAAATAGTTAGCCAGCGCTAACCAGCCCTCATTATAAGTGAAACACTTAAATTCGTAAAGTTTATATCATTTTCTAGACTCTAAATGCAAAAGTAAATCTTTCATATCTTTCTCACTCAATGAAAGTTTTTCAAATAAGTCTTCTCGCTTTAATAGAGTTTCAGCATAGGCATCTAGTTCACGCCATCTAGCAATATTCTTGTGATGCCCAGATAAGAGTACATCTGGCACAGCTTGTCCTTGCCAAAGATCGGGCTTCGTGTATTGCCTTGCTTCTAAAAGCCCTTCATAGTGAGATTCGTCTTCAAAAGCATCTTTTGATGGCAAGACATTTTCTTGTTGCCTTGCTACTGCGTCAATTAAGACAGATGCGGCTAGTTCTCCACCGGTTAATACGTAATCGCCAATGGAAACTTCCATAGCATCAATCGCTCCCAAGACACGATCGTCTACCCCTTCATAGTGGCCACAAAGAAGAATTAATTCTTCTTCTCTTGCCAATTCATTGACAAGTTTTTGATCTAGAACTTGTCCTTTAGGTGATAGGTAAATGGTCTTTGGCAGACTAACACATCTTGTTTTAGCCAAAGAGATCGCTTCTTGCCACGCTTTGTATATAGGCTCACATGACATGAGCATACCTGTACCACCACCATACAAGGTATCATCTACCTTACCATAGCGGTTCTCAGCATAGTCTCTGATATCTATACTCGTAAAGCCAAATAAATTTTTGTCTAATGCTCTTTTGGTGATACTTGTATTGACATTGTTATAGACCAGTTCAGGAAATAAACTTAAGACTGTAAAGTGAATGCTCTTTTCAATTCTATCCTTGTTATCAGTCATATATCTCCCATAAACCTTCTGCTAATTGTAGATGAATCTCCCTTGTATCAATATTCACTTCAATCAGTGTGTCTTCAAGAATAGGCACTAAGAGATCCTTCATGCCGGGGCGTACTACTTCAAAAATGTCTGCTCCAGGGCTCGAAATGGTATCTTTTAGCGTACCGACCATGCCTTTACCCGCTACATATACATTGCAACCCACAAGGTCAGCCGTGTAATATCGACCTTCTGGTAGAGCTCTTGCTTGCTCTCTTCCAATAGCGATATAGTGGCCCTTTAAAGCTTCTGCATCTTCACGATTCCTAATATGATCGAACTGGACGATGTATACGTTTTTATGCGGCTTAGCTTTGAATTTAACAGCTCTATTTTCATCTTCTGCCGGACTTAATAAAAAAGCCTTCTTCAAATTAGCCAGATCGGTCTCATCTGAGAGCAATTTTGCTCTACACTCTCCTTTTATACCGTGTGCACCAATCAAGACGGCGATGTGGAAATAATCTCGCGGTGTAAACTCTTTATTTGCTTTACTCATATTCCTACCTATAAAAGAAATCACGGTGGCTACACATTACGATAGCCTACCGTGATTGTCATTTTGCTCCATACATTAGTCTAGGATGTCAACAATAACCCTGCGGTGCAGTCTGCTTGCTTGAGCTCTCATAACAGTACGAAGGGCTTCTGCTCGTCTACCACCTTTACCAATGACCTTACCCATATCTTCAGGATCGACTTTGACCTCTAAAACTACGGTGCCACCTTGCTCAACCGGATTGATGTGGATCTCGTCCGGATTGTTTACAAGCGGTCTGATTAAAGTCAATAGTAAATCGCGCATGCGATTACTCTCGGCACTCATTACTCGATGATTCCCTGTGACTTCAACAGTCTTTTAACTGTCTCAGTTGGTTGTGCTCCGTTTGCGATCCACTTCTTAACGGCTTCTTCGTCAACCTTGAACTCTGATGGTGTGCTCATTGGTGCATAGGTTCCGATCTCGGCGATGAAACGACCATCACGAGGTGAGCTAGACTCTGCTACTACTACGCGATAGTATGGTGCTTTTTTTGCGCCAATGCGCTTCAATCTGATTTTAACTGCCATTTCTGGTCCTCCAAAATTTTAAAAAATTATATCTATACTAAAAGGTTTTGTTTCAGCGTGCTTAGAACGGAAAGCGTCCTCGCTTTTTACCGCGTCCCCGTTTACCTTTGGTACCCATTCCACCCATCATCTGCTTCATCATTTTGTTTGTCTGCTCATACTGGTTCACCAGTTGATTGACCTGCTGAACAGTAGTACCAGAACCAGTAGCGATTCGTTTACGTCTGCTAGCATTTAACAAAGAAGGATTCTCCCTCTCCTTTAAAGTCATGGAGCGTATGATGGCCATATTCTTATCAATGATACTGTCATCAATGTCTGTATCTTTGATCTGTTTCGTATTTAGACCTGGGACCATACCCATAAGGTCTTTTAACGAACCCATTTTCTGAACTTGCTCAAACTGATCAAGCATATCTTGTAAGCTGAATCTGTTTTGTTGAAGCTTCGCTAAGGTCTTCTCTGCTTCACGTTCGTCTAAAGTAGCGGATGCCTTCTCAATTAAGCTTAAGACGTCACCCATCCCTAGAATTCTAGAAGCCATACGATCTGGATGGTATTCTTCGATCGCATCGATCTTTTCCCCTACACCGATAAACTTAATCGGCTTACCGGTCATATAAGCAATCGACAATGCTGCACCACCACGTGCATCACTATCTAGTTTAGTCATGATGTAACCGTCTAGACCGATACGACGATCGAATTCTTGAGCGATGTTTACCGCTTCTTGTCCGATCATGGCATCAACAACAAGTAACTTTTGTGTGGGCTTAACGACACCTGCGATGTCCTCTAGCTCACGCATCAGCTCGTTATCGATGGTCATACGTCCTGCTGTATCCACGATCAAAGTATCACATAAAAGATACCTTGCTCTATCCACTGCATTTCTGGCGATCTCCACAGCATCTTTGTTATTCGCTTCTATATAGGTTGGTACACCAGCGGCCTTACCTAAGACCTCTAACTGCAAAGCAGCGGCTGGTCTATGGGTATCGACTGAAGCCATAATAGGCTTCTTGCCTTTCGATTTTAGTAAACGACCTAATTTTGCAGTAAAGGTGGTCTTACCTGATCCCTGAAGACCATAGACCATAACAACTGTAAAACCACTTGGGCTCGTTACCAATTTCGAATTACCAACGGATAGAATCTCAATTAAAGATTCATGAACAATCTTGACTACCTGTTGACCAGGTGTAAGGCTCTCCATTACATCAACGCCCTGACACTTCTCAGAGATCTGAGCCGTCAGTTCTTTTACGACCTGATAATTGACGTCCGCTTCCAATAAAGCTAAGCGAATCTCTTTCATCATGTCTTTGATGTCCTGCTCGGTGACACGAGATTTACCACGCATCTTAGCAGTAATATTTTGTAGTTTAGACGATAGTCCTTCAAAAAGGGCCATGTTATCTCCTTTAGTAAACTCTCTTATCTACCCAACACCTTAGGTAAAAGCTAAAACATCAGCTCTAATTCATCGAGTATTTGCTTTAAACTTTCATCCTGGTCAAGTTTGCCTGAACAAGAATCGATCTTCGTCCTTATTGTTGCTACGAGTTCGCGTGTTTTCAAGGTCTTTTTTGCAAAACCTAATACAGACTCATAACGCGTGAGGTGCTCTTCACCACGCTTGATACTGTCATGTACCGCCTGGCGACTGATCTCCTTGATCTCGGCAATCTCTGCGAGTGACATATCTTCATCTAAAGACAAATACATAATATCTTGCGTCTTCTCGGCAAGTAAACTACCATAAAAGTCCATCAAGATTGCTACACGTACCTTGTCTTCAAATAAGCGTCCTTCACTCATAAAGAGCATTATAAACACAAGGGAATACTCTGTCAAGCATTTTAGCTTGACAGTTAATTACCAAGGGCGCAAGGGCACAAAGTGTAGTCAATGAGCTGTTTTGAAAAAGGCCCCTCTCCTAATGGAGAGAAGCCTCATTCTTATGTGTTTAGGTTTGTACTAGAACATTTGTCTTTATTAGTCAAATGCTGTGAAACCTTGAATTGATACGTTCTCTTGGTGTACTTCGTCGTACATGGCTTCGATTTCTTGGAATCTGTTATCATCCAAGAACTGCTCGAGAGCTTCCATGAGTTGAGCGGCTTCGTCTGCTGAACTTGCCATCAAGACTTTTGGTACTTGAGCAGCATATTCGTCATCACAAAGTTTTCTTGCAATACCGAGATCGTCTGTAGGATCTACGTTTTTGTCGACTAAAACATATTCGTCAGTCATGTACTGCTCAGGTGTAAAAATGTCAGATTGAGCACTGACGACCCAACTTTGCTTTTCCTTAGGTTGCGCTGCGTTAACGGCGAACTTGGTCAAGTCAACGTTATCAGAGTGGCTACAGAAACTCCAGAACCATGATCCAACTTGGTTCTTCTCATCGGATGTATACTCGGATTCTGCCTTTGACAAGATTGGGTTACCGTCTGCATCTAGCTCATCCCACCAGAAACCTTGTGGTCCGTACATCATCTCGATTGAGCCTTCTTTGGTCAACATATGGCTGAGAAGGTCAAAGATTCTTTGTGGATTTTCTGCTGAAGTTGTAATGTTGTGGACGTTCCAACCAATACTCTCTTTATGGTCAGCATAGGTTTTTGTTACGCCTTCTGCAGGTGGATAAACTGTATCGCTTAAGATGAGATAATCATCTTCGTTGTTTTCCAATAAGAGCGTACGGAAGTGGTTTACGTCATCTTGTGAGAAGTCATAGTATGTAACGGCTACACGGCCATTGGCTAATTTCTCGATGTATTGGTCAATGGTATCAGAGAGCATTGTCTCATGCATTAAACCTTCTCTCCACCACTTATTGGCTTCGAGCATAGCATCTTTGAAATAGTCAGTTCTGACGATTGATTGCATTTTGCCATCAATACGTGCTGTGTTTGTAGCTGCTGTACGTGGACCACCGTATGAACGGTAGAATGCTTCTCTTAGATAGTTAATATCTGGTTGGGTTGAGAATGGAATGGTTGACATGCCTTGATCGGTCTCTGGAATGTTCTCTTTGACATAAGTCGCGAACTCGTAGAGATCCTCTAAGGTTTTCAGCTCAGGACTGCCAGCCTTTTCCCACATGCTCTTATTGACCATCCAGCAATAGTTACCACCTGTAGCATCTTTACGTGCCCAGTGTGGAACAGAATACAATGTGCCGTCAATCTTTAAGAGCTCTTGTGTAGCTTGTAAAATATTGTCGTCGTAATCTGAATTGTTAGCTTGCAGTGGTGCGAGGTCAACGAATGTACCTAAACGAGCAGCGCGCTGCCAGTCTGGAGTACGATCCATTAAGATGACATCCGGTAGATTGCCTTCTAATAGCATGAGGTTAAATTTAGCATCTGCGTCAGAGTCAGGTTTCTCTTGCTCAACATGAACATTGAACTTCTCAGACCAATATTTAGATGTCTCATCTTCACCCCAGCCTTTGATTCCCCACCAGTCATAGTTGTAATACAGTCTAAAGGTGTATTCGTCTAAATCACTACCTGGTTCATCTTCATCTGACTTGCCTGGCTCTTTTGAGTCATCAACATCTTCTTTTTTCGTTGTCTTATCTGGCGTATCTGTAGGATCATCACTGGTGCCTCCTCCACAGGCTACGAGTAATGATACTGACATTGCAAATAAGAACAAGATCGAAACTAATTTACGTTTCATAATATCCTCCAAATTTTTTCTTTGTTGATATAAATCTCTAAGATCGTAAAATGTAATGATTTATCTTTCCTCCTCCTCCCTCATTACATCGATCTAATAATTTGTATTGAATCAGATCAACCCTTAATGGATCCGATCATGATGCCTTTATTGAAGTACTTTTGAATAAAGGGATATACCATGACAATGGGCAAAATAGTCACCATCATCGTTGCCATTGTCAAAGATCTGACGTTCGTCTGCTTACCTTTACCGATATTACCCATATCTACACTTGCACCACCTGATTGAGCTGCAATACGCTCAGCAAAGGAAGCTTCGGCAATGATAGATGATAGGATCGTTTGTACAGGTTTAAGGTCTTGATCTTGTACATAGATCGAGGCATCAAACCATTGGTTCCAATGGAATACAATGATGTATAAACTGATTGTCGCTACAATCGGCGTTGAGATTGGTAATATGATGCGAAATAAAATCTTAATGTAGTTTGCACCATCAATCCTGGCTGATTCTTCTAATGCCTCTGGCATGCTTTGGAAATAGTTGCGCATTAGCATCATGTTCCATAAGTTGAGCATATTCGGAATGATGTATACCCAAAATGAGTTGGTTAAGCTTAATTCTTTCATTAAGAAGTAAGTTGGAATCAAGCCGCCACCAAAAAACATTGGGATCAAACAAAAAATGATATAAAACTTACGGCCGACAAGATTCTTATTGGATAAGCCATAAGCAATCGTTGCTGTAAAGAATAAGCCTGTCACTAAACCAATCACGGTACGAGCAACTGTAATTGTATATGCTCTTGTAATGCGTGGATTTGTAAATACGAGCTCATAGTTTCTCCAAGTAAACTGCCTCGGGAATAAGGTGATACCACCTCTGGTTGTATCGTCTGCGTGGTTGAACGAAATGGCAGCTGAATTCAAAAATGGATACAAGGCTGTAAGAACAATGATCAACATAATTACAGTAATGAATGTATCAAAAATTACATCGCTTCTCGTTAATGACTTTAATTTTCTCGTTTTCATTTATCTCTCCTCCAATTAGAACAAGCTGGATTCGCCAACGCGTGAGCTTAGGTAGTTCGCTCCTAAGAGCAAGAGTATGTTAATACCCGACTTGAACAGACCTGCTGCTGCGCCAAAGGAGAAACGGCTCTGACTGATACCAACACGGTAGACATATGTATCAATGATGTCGGCGTATTCACGTAAAATAGCATTGGTCATTTGGTTGGTCAGTTGCATGCTCTGGTCAAAGTTTGCGTTGAGTAAGCCACCTACGGTAAAGATCAATAGTAAGAGGATGGTTGGCTTAATAGCTGGAATTGTAATATAACGAATGGATTGAATTCTAGACGATCCATCAATGGATGCTGCTTCGTAGATTTCGGCATCAATGGCTGCAATCGCTGATCCACCAGTTGCTAACATTGGGTCAACAACATAC
>CAYXVJ010000079.1:0-2221 GCA_964468675.1 uncultured Oscillospiraceae bacterium | reverse complement strand
GCTGCAATCGCTGCGAAGAAGATGATTGAGTTCCAGCCAAGCTCTTTCCATAAATCTGTAACGACATTTAATGCCCAATAGTATTCACCTCTATTGAAGAATGCAATTGGTTTATCCATTAAGCCGAGATTTGTGAAAATAACATTTACAATACCACCGTCAGGTGAGAACATTTCAAACATTAACCTTGCAGTAACAACCCAGGAAATAAAGTGAGGTAAGTAACTGATGGTTTGTACGGAACGTCTAAACGGTTTCCATCTCACTTCACCAATCATAACGGCAAAGATAATGGGCAAAGGAAAGTTTATTACGATTTTTAATAAACTAATGACTATGGTGTTTCTTAAGACTACAGGGAAATTCGGATCATTGAACATGGCTCTAAAGTGCCTTAGACCTGCCCACTCACTAAGACCTGGGAAATCGCCCAGTTGATAGTTTTGAAATGCCATGACTATACCGAACATGGGTATATAAGCAAAGATAAACAGAATAATAATTGAAGGAAGTACAAGAAGTTGTAAATCCCACTGTAGGATAAAAGACCTGAAGAAACTCTTCTTCACCTTTGGCCTAGCTGCTGCCTCCGATACCGTTAACTGCTCCATATATTCCTCCCAACTTAGCTTAGAGCGGCTTCATGTTTCACTAGCAGTACTACAAATCTCTTGCGCTTTATTTAATTGCGCCTGAATCGTTTTCTATACAATTATTACTATTGTAAAATATCGAAAACGATTTCGTTTGTGCTACTGCACTTACAGTAAATAATAACGGCCGTAGAATGTCAATACATATTTTAAGTAAAATAGAATAAAAAAACAAAATGCACAAAAGAATTAGGGTAAAAAGCTAGAAATCAACGATGAGAGGTCAAAAAACTACTGTTTAACTCCTCGAAGATTGCGTCATGAAAAACTCAACAAGCGTAATAGCTAGAGGTCCATAGCATGGTAAAGATAAGATATTAGATCTTTTACAAGGATAGTTTGTAGATCAATACACGTGAAGTTGATATGAAGCACATATCAATGTTCTAGAACATTTGGCAGCATGCATTAGGACTGCAGTGATTTTTGAGCATAAAAAAGACCTAACAACATTTAAAGCTGTAAGGTCTTTGTCTGGTCGGAGTGAGAAGACTTGAACTTCCGGCCTCATGCACCCCAAGCATGCGCGCTAGCCAAACTGCGCCACACCCCGAAGACTACATAATTTTATCATATAATTGAATTTAGTCAACGAGAAGAAAAGGCAGCGGAAAAATCTGCTGCCTTTGATTTATTTATGATCTAGAGATCAAAGTAGATTAGTCTCTAAAGTGACCACCGTCTGGATTACGTGGGCCTCTGTCACCATCACGTCTATCTCTACGATCTCCACCGCCTCTAGGGCCTCTGTTGTCTCTTCTGTCACCACCGCGACCACCACGGTCTCCACCGCGTCCGCCGCTTCTGGGGCGTTCTTGGCGCTCAGGTTCTACCCAGCCTTCTGGCTTAGGTAAGGTATCACGGATGGATAAGTTGATTCGCCCTTGATCATCGATCTCGAGGACCTTAACTGTGACCGTATCTCCTACATTCACAGCATCCTCAACCTTCTCTACCCTAGCCCAATCAAGCTTGGATATATGGACGAGTCCTTCCTTGCCTGGCAAGTACTCTACGAAGGCACCAAATGTCATTACTCTTGTAACTTGACCTTGATAGACTTGACCTGGCTCTGGATCTGTAACGATACCTGTGATGATCTGGATGGCCATCTCGACCTTCTCAGCATCTACACCTGAAACAAAGACTTGACCATCTTCTTCGATATCAATTTCAGTTTCTGTCAGCTCAATGATCTTGTTGATAACCTTACCGCTCTTACCGATGACATCACCGATCTTCTCTGGATCAATCTTCATTTCGACGATCTTAGGTGCATATGGGGAGATCGCAGCACGCGGCTCGGCAAGCACCGGCAGAATGACTTCGTTGATGATCTGGAGGCGACCCTTACGTGTCATCTCGAATGCATCTCTGATAACGTCGAAGGTTAAGCCATTGACCTTAATGTCAACCTGAATCGAGGTAATACCTTCTGTTGTACCGGCTACCTTGAAGTCCATGTCGCCGAAGAAGTCTTCAATACCTTGAATATCCATGAAGACGAGGTAATCGTTGTCATCCTGCTCATTTGTGATCAAACCTGCAGAAATACCGGCGACGGGACG
>CAYXVJ010000078.1:0-10414 GCA_964468675.1 uncultured Oscillospiraceae bacterium | reverse complement strand
TTAAATACAAAGCTGCTGGTGGTGATGCTTATTTTTGCCGCAATACTGAGATGGATAAAGTTGCTAAGATTTTAGATTACGTGCAAATAATGACCTATGACTTAAGGGGTGGTTATACACATGCAACTGGCCACCACACGAATATGGAAACACCACGTGTTGACTACTATGACGTGAGTGTTAGAACGGGTGTGGAAGCTTTCGTCAAAGCTGGTGTACCTAAAGAGAAGATTATAATTGGATCAGCCTTTTATGCCAGAACATGGCGAGGCGTACCTAATGTAGATAATGGGTATTTACAGTATGCAGAAACCGTAGGTACAGGTGGCCCTTCTTACGATGAGCTTGTAGATGAGTACATAGACAAGAATGGTTATATACGCCATTGGGATGAGAGTGCTAAAGCACCATGGTTATTTAATGGCGATACCTTCATGAGCTACGATGATCCAATGTCTTTGTCATATAAGGTTTCATACCTGAAAGAAGAAGGCCTACTTGGCATCATGTACTGGGAGTATGGGCATACAAAGAAGCATTCGTTGACACAGGTGATTCGAGACTTATTTGAAAATACATGAGGTGTGTACATGGCTTTGGAAGATAAAAAGCAAGAAGAACGATACGACGTAGCCATCATCGGGGCAGGCGTAGTTGGTGCTATGCTGGCAAGAGAGCTGATGCGTTATAAATTGAAAGTCTTATTACTAGAGAGCGATAGTGATGTGGCCATGGGACAGACCAAAGCCAATTCTGCCATCGTCCACGGAGGCTATGCAGAATCCAATGCAACACTAAAGGGGCGCTTATGTTATCAAGGTCGAAAAGCTTTCCCAAAGCTAGAAGAAGAACTAGAGTTTGGCTTTGATCCATGTGGCTCATTGGTAGTTGCTTTCCAAGATGAGGATAAAGATGAGCTTTTAGCTCTGCGTGACAATGGTATAAAGAACGGCATTCCAAAAGATGAGTTTGAATTATGGGATCAAGAGAAAATAAGACTTTTAGTCCCTGGGATTTCAAGTGACGCAAAGCTTGCGCTGTTTTGTAGGGGAGCTGGTATTTGTTCACCTTATGTTTTGACCATAGCCTTGGTTGAAAACGCCATCAAGAATGGTTTGGTTTTAAAACTAAATGAAGGACTCAAGGCTGCCAAACGAATCCCTGAGGAAGATCTATTTCAATTAAGAAGTACCACTGATGATGTATATTATGCCAAACGTGTTGTAAACGCGGCAGGTCTAGGAGGTGAATCAGTAGCTGCACTCTTTGGTGTAGAGGGAGTTGATTTGTATGGACGAAGTGGAGAGTATCTGCTCCTTGATCGTGGTACTGATGAACTGATTCCTTATGTCTTGTTTGGTATGCCTACAGCCATGGGTAAGGGTATTTTGCTATCTCGTACGGTCCATGGCAACTTGATAATTGGGCCCGACGCGAGCGAATTAAGTGATATGGAGGTAGATGAAGCAGCCATACGAGGGCTTGATACACATGAAGAGCGTTTACTAGCCATCTGGCAGCAAGCAAATGACTTATTCCCAAACTTACCAGCAGCAAAAATTGTACGTGACTTTGCAGGTGTAAGATCTGCAGCGAGAGGCAAAGACTTCCTCATTGGACCGGATCCAAGCAAGAAAATACGTGGTTATTTCCAAGCTGTGGGTATACAGTCACCAGGTTTGACTGCAGCACCCGCAATAGCAGAACTCTTGATTGAACATATGCAAGAAGATGGTTTAGTACTTGAAGAGGATCCAAACTTTGATCCGAAACGTAAGGCTTATATTAGACCCCTTGAATCCGCTAGCTTTCCAGCAAATGGAACAACAAAGAGGCCGCTTGATAGGGCGACCTTAGAAGCACTTTTAAAACTAGATGAAGGCGAAGAGGGGCGCATGGTTTGTCGCTGTGAACAGGTGACGGAAGAAGCGGTTTTAGCATCCTTGGATCAAGGGATTGAAGTGACGACGGTAGATGCTGTGAAACGTCGAAGTAGAGCTGGTATGGGGCAATGTCAAGGAATGTATTGTCGTAGTAGAGTCGCATCCTTATTGGCCATGCACTTAGGATTGACACTTGCAGAAGTAGACGATCGGACCGACGTCGAGATGAAAGATATAAAGCGAGTCGGTGCCAATCGTCTAAAGCGCTTGATAAGAGAGAGCGATCAAAAATAAATTACGTGAGTATACAAGATGGTGCGGCCATATCTACTTCGTGTTTCATGAATTTTAGTAGACCGCTATCTGTATCTAGGAGCATAGCAGTCAGTTTATTAGAACGTTCACAGGCAACGATGATGCTTTTGCCGTCTTGTAGGATTTGGAAGTCGCGAGGCCATATGGCTCCTACATGTTTATGGTCTCTAAATTCTAGTTTACCGCTTCGGGGATCTCTGCTAAAACTCCAGAGGCGGTCGCTACCACGAACGGATATGAGTACATATCGATCATCTTCGGTCATGCGGATGGCGGCAGTAGAAAACTCATCACTAGATGCTTCATTTTCATCGTCTGTAACGAACTCATCACCTTCAGCAGTCTTTGGATCTAAGGCAGCGGGTGGTTTTAAGGCACTGACATCATGGATCTCTACGATTTCAAATTGTCCATCGTTATAAGCAAGTGTTATCAACTCACAAGATAGTTCTGCAGCCAAGTAGGCATGCTTACCATCTTTACTAAATACAAGATGCCTAGGTCCACTACCGGCTGGCATAATGGATTCATGTCGAGCTTTAATGCTTAATGCGTCTTCTTTTTTTTCAATGCTTAAGTTTTCAACATAAGCTTTTATATCCGTTAAGAGGTAGCTATAGAGTTTATCTGAGCCTAAGTCAGCGGCAACAAGATACCTCTCGTCTTTGGTGATGCCAACCCAGTGGGTATGGCAAGCCGTTTGACGCTCTTTGTTCGGGCCACTACCTGTATGAATGATGTCGCCTATATTTCTTATTTCGTCCTTTTGTTTTTGTAAAATTGAAAGTGTTCCAGAGCCATAGTTTGCAGTGAAGATGAAATCTTCCCATATAGCAAGGTGGCAAGGACCTTGTCCATCGATGGTGATTTTCAACGCTGCTTCGTCTATCTTCTTTAAGTCTATGCTCGTAAGATGTGCATTGCTTGCCTCTTGGACACCTAAAATCTTAGTTTGACTGTCATCGAAGATGATGTAAGAGACATCGTCTAGCTTAGGCAATTGGTGATCTAATGCTTTGAAACCAGATAAGGGGTCATAGGTAAAGGCACGAATGCTTGTTTTTGTAAACTCTACTCTACTGGAGTAACCGCTAGCAAAAAAGTTCATCTTAGGTTTTCCTTTCAACTTTTGACAATGGGGACAGTATGCAAATGTTCTGCCACCAATTGTTTCACGTTCCACTGTTGTTCCACATTTGATGCATGGCTTTTTATATCGGCCATACAATTTCAGATTCTTCATGTTTTGGCCAGTGCTACCTTCTGTATCCACATAGTTGCGAAAGCTGGTTCCGCCAAGAGCTATTGAGCGAGTGAGCAAATGTCTCAAACTTACGATCAAGCTGTCGAACTTCGCTCTTGTAAGCTTTGAAGCAAGCATTTTAGGGTGTAGTTGACAAGCAAAGAGTGCTTCCGTTACGTAGATGGTGCCGAGCCCTGCGATGATGCTTTGATTGAGAAGGAATTGAGCTATGCTTAAAGCTTTATGTCGCTTGGCTTTTTCTTTCAAGTAAGCTGCTGTGCAGTCCGTATTAAAGGGATCTGGTCCTAATGAATGGATGGTGTGCGTGCTAGATGTAAAGTCGTCTTGTGACATGAGTTCTAGCGTGCCGAAGCGTCTGACATCGTGCCAGATGAGATATGCTTTTTCTTTGAATTTGTCAGTGACAGGGAAGGCTAGATGCATGTGCTTACTATAGACAAGATCTTCTGGAATGGCCTTGCGATAGACAAATGAGCCAGTCATGCGAAAGTGCATGATGAGGACATACTCTTCTTCCTCTTTACTGCTTAAGTGAAAAATCAGGTATTTACCAACCCTTGTAATATCTTTTAAAACTGCAGCATCTAATATGGATAGATCAAGATCTACAGGTTTTGTGCGCAATACATCGCTTCGGTAAAGGATAGGTTTAAAAAATTGCCCTCCTTCCATGTACTTGAGTAGGCTTTGGCGATTGACTTCAACTTCAGCTAATTCTGGCATATAGGGTAGTATCATATCCTTTCAATCAGATTCTTCTTTAGTATATCTGATTGTTGCAAGATTGCTGGTGATACTCGTGATATCATATAGACAGATTAAAGAAAAGAGTGTGCGCATGGATATTATTATGCCTGTACTGCTCGGGCTCGAACGCATCTGCGCAGATGAAGTGTTGGAGCTGGGCTACAGTAAAGAAGAAGTCATTTTAGAAGATGGTCTTGTCCGTCTTCGTGTTAGTGATGACAAAGATGAGATAGCCAAAGCCGTTGCCAAGATGAACATTCATCTTGCTACTGCAGAACGTGTAGAGATTGAACTGTTTTCGTTTAAAGCACTTGATTTTGATTCGTTTTTTGATCAAGCTGAGGCACTTCCTTGGGAAAAGTATATTCCTGATGGAGCTGCATTTAGCATCAACGGCTACTCAAGGCGCTCGCAACTATTCTCAACGAGTGATTTGCAAAGCTTGTTAAAGAAGGCGATCGTCAATCGCTTATTAGATCAAAGATACCCTGGTAAGCATATCGTACCTGAGCATGAATCCATTGGACATCGGCAGATTAAATTTGCCTTCATGGATGACATCTGTTCACTTCGTTTGGATACCAGTGGTGATGGCTTGCACAAAAGGGCTTACCGTTTAGAAGCGGGAGAAGCCCCTTTAAGTGAAACCTTAGCTGCTGCTTTGATTCGAATATGCCGTTGGAAACCGTATACAGAAGAGGCTTTAGTCGATCCATTTTGCGGATCGGGAACCATCTTGATTGAAGCTGCTATGATGGCAGCAGGTATGGCACCAGGATTGAGAAGAGGCTTTGTAGCAGAGACATGGGAAGAGCCGTTCAAAAGAGCATTTACAGATGAAAAAGAACTTGCTAAGGCAAAGGTGGACTTAACACCGCCAGAGCAAATCTTTATCTATGGGATGGATCTAGATTCCTCCGTTCTGCATGTAGCTGAAGAAAATGCGAGACGTGCGGGCGTTGAACAATTTATTGAATTCAGGCGTATGGACGCAAGGGATCTATCGAAAGAACGTCTGAACATCATTACAAAACTCTCCCGTCAACAGATCATCACCAACCCACCTTATGGTGAGCGTATGTCATCTGAATATGAAGTACGAGAGCTCTATGCAGACTTAGGCGATATTTTCTTAGACCATGAAGTCTTACATGATTACCTCAGAATTGGTTTGATCACATCAAGTGATGATTTTGAGTATGATTTTGGTAGGGTCGCCGATAAGAGGCGAAAACTATATAATGGTATGATCAGATGTACTTTCTATCAATACTTCCGTCGATACCCAAAGCGGAGACGTTGATAAATTAAGTTTTACTAAGGAGAGTTTATGAAAGCGTTGATTCTGGCTGCCGGGTATGCTCATCGTTTATACCCTTTAACACTGAATTTCCCGAAAGCACTGTTAGAGGTAGCGGGGAAGCCGATTTTAGATCGTATTTTAGATGAAATCGATCGTGTAGAAGAGATAACTGAAGTGATCGTCATTAGCAACCATCGCTTTATCAGGCATTTCGATGAGTGGGCTAGAACTAGGGTGCTTCCTGGTCAAAAGCCGGTTGTTATCTTAGACGATGGCACAGAGACAGAGGACAATCGCTTAGGTGCCATTGGAGATATGGCTTTTGCAATTCAGGAGCTAGGTCTTGATGAAGATGTGCTTGTTGTTGCAGGAGACAATTTATTCACCTACGACCTTCCTAAAATTGTCGATGAGTTCAATCAACATGGTCAGAACATGCTCTTTGGTAAAGTCTTAGAAGAGGAAGAGGATCCAACTCGTTTTGCGATAGCAGTCATTAATGACGATGGTGAATTACTTGATTTAGAAGAGAAGCCAGAAGAGCCGAAATCAGATATTGCCATTTATGCAAGCTACCTCTATAAGAAAGAAACATTGCCTCTCATTCAAAAGTATCTAGATGAAGGGCAAAACCCAGATTCACCAGGTAACTTTCCCGTATGGCTTTATAAGCGTAAGCCTGTCCGGGTCCATCTGTTTGATGGTGAATGCTATGACATTGGTACACACGAATCCTATGCGAGAGTACAAGAAATTTTCGCAGACAAATAGATGCACTCCCAAGAGCATGTAAGGAGGTTTCATCATGAGTGTTTTAGTCAATCGAGTTCGTGCTGCAAGACAAAGTGCAAGGGTGCTTGCTACACTAAAGAAAGAAGATAGAAACCTGGCGCTAGAACAAGTTAAAGTTTTGCTAGGACAATATAAAGAAGACATTTTTAAGGCCAACGAAGCGGATTTAGCCAAAGCTCGAGAAGAAGACTTAGCTCTGCCTCTTTTAAGTCGCTTAGCCTTCGACGAGAAGACTTTAAATACTTCTCTAGATGGTATCGATAGCTTACTTGCTTTAGAAGACCCCGTTGGCAAGATTGGTCTTGCCACAAAATTAGATGAGGGACTAGAGCTATATAGAGTAAGCTGCCCTCTAGGTGTGGTTGGTGTTATTTTTGAATCGAGACCAGATGCGCTCGTGCAAATTGCTTGCCTAGCGATCAAGAGTGGTAACGCAGTGCTCTTAAAAGGTGGCAGTGAGGCGAAACACACGAATGAAATCTTGGCAAAAGTGCTTGCAAAAGCAACGGCTGATCTCTTACCAGATGCTTGGCTTACATTGTTAGAAGACAGGGCAGCTGTTAATGAGATATTGAGCTTGGATCAAGACATTGATTTACTGATTCCAAGGGGATCGAATGAATTCGTACGTTACATCATGGACAACACACGCATCCCAGTTCTGGGTCATGCAGATGGCATTTGTCATACGTACATCGCCAAGGATGCGCCTTTGGATCTTGCGAGGACTGTAGTCTTGGATGCGAAGACTCAATATACAGCAGTTTGTAATGCAACCGAGACACTTTTAATCGACAAAGCTTGGCCAAAAGAGTATCGTAAGGCGGTTTTAGACGCGTTAAGAGAAAAGGATGTAGAGCTCAGTGCCGATGAAGAGTTGGCCTTAGACTTTGGTCTAGCAAAGCAAGACAATTGGGCTCTTGAATACTTGGACTTAGGCCTCTCTGTAAAACTAGTAGATGGTATAGATGACGCTATATCTCACATCAATACCTACGGTTCAGGCCATACCGATGCGATATTGACAATGGAGAATGCCTTGGCAGAACAGTTCATGAATGAAGTAGATAGTGCCAATGTGTTTTGGAATTGTTCAACTCGCTTTAGCGATGGCTTCCGTTACGGCTTTGGTGCAGAAGTAGGCGTATCAACATCCAAGATTCACGCGAGGGGACCTGTTGGCCTTGATGGATTGATGACTTACAAGTATAAACTCTATGGTTCTGGGCAGATTGTCGGTGATTACAGCAGTGGAGCCAAGGTTTTTTTACATGACAAGATCGACCTTTAGGGTCTATAATCTTTTGTTGGTCACAGACGCACAAAGTAGGATAGAATAATACACGTAGTAAATACAGTCAGTTAAAGTTTAAATGTAGGAATAGGAGTATTTGAATATGAACGATGTTTCCGCATACGAGAATGTTATGATCTTCGACCATCCGTTGATTCAACATAAAGTATCACTGATGAGGGATAAACACACATCCACGAAAGAGTTTAGAGAACTTGCAGAAGAATTAGCTACATTAATGGGCTATGAGGTAACAAGGGATCTGCCACTCACAGAGGTGGAGATTGAAACGCCCATTGCAATGGCGAAGACAAAAGTACTGACTGGTAAGAAAATTGCTCTTGTTCCCATTTTGCGTGCAGGCTTAGGTATGGTTGGCGGTATGCTAAACCTGATCCCCATGGCTAAGGTCGGTCACATTGGTTTATACCGTGACCCAGAGACCTTGCAACCTGTCGAATACTATTGCAAATTACCACAAGACGTCTCCGAGCGTTTATGCATCGTTTTAGATCCGATGCTCGCAACGGGTGGTTCTGCATCAGCAGCCATTGATTTCTTAAAGCAAAGAAACATCACCAATATAAAATTCATGTGCTTGATTGCTGCGCCAGAAGGTGTACATAAGCTCCATGACGATCATCCAGATGTGCCAATCTATTGCGCAGCCTTAGATGAGAAGCTAGACGACCATGCATACATCGTACCTGGTCTTGGCGATGCTGGTGATCGAATTTTCGGTACAAAGTAAATTAAATATGTTTTGAGGAGTGCTTCGGTGCTCCTCTTTTTATTTGTTTATAAGACTTGAGGTATAGTGTATGTCTGTGGTTTTTGATACGCTTAGGAATCCTCCTGAGGAGTTTACACCGATTCCATTTTGGTTCATTAACGATAGCTTATCTGAAGATGAATTGAAGCGTCAGCTAAGAGATTTTACAGATAAAGGTGTTAATGGCGTAGTGGTCCATCCCCGTATTGGTATGGAAGAGGACTTAGTTTATCTAGGTGATGACTATTTCTTTTATATGAAAGTCATTGTAGAAGAAGCAGCACGCTTAGGTATGAAAGTTGTTCTTTACGATGAAGGCATGTATCCATCAGGCTCTTGTCACGGTGAAGTGGTGAGACAAAACCCTGCATTTAAAGCGCGGGGTATCCGCCTTGGCACCCCAGGAGAAACAAGAATCGTAATAGAAGAGACCATGGGCACCATTAGAGGTATTCACTTTGGTGAAGATGATGGAGAAGATGGGGCACCTCTTGCAGCAGACATATTAAATCCCGATGCTGTCGATTTGTTTATCGAGTTGACACACGATCGATACTACCAGGAATTAAGCCCATATTTTGGGACGACCATTATTGGATTCTTTACCGATGAACCTTCTGCTACTGGACGAAATACGTCACAATATAGGCCTTACTATGACGGCTTAGAAGAAGATCTTATAAAAGCAGGCTACTCTTTAGAGGACCTTGTACCTTTGTTTGAAGAGGAGTCAAAAGAAACAAGTGAGCTTAAACTGACTTATCAGCGTTTGATTCGTGAGCGCTTTTGCGAAGTGTACTATAAAAAGCTGTATGACTGGTGTGAGAAGCATGGACTTTCGTTGATGGGTCATCCAGAGACGAGTGATGATGTGGATGAGCAAGTGTATTTCCATATCCCCGGCCAAGACCTCATCATGAGGCGTGTCTCACCTGAGCATGGAAGCTTAACGGGCATTGACTCTGTCCAAGCCAAAACCGCATCCGATGTGGCAAGGCTGCTCGGTAGGAGACGAAACTCCAATGAGTGCTTTGGTGTTTGCGCAACAAGTCAGCACAGCTGGCACTTACCTGCAGATGACATGAAATGGTTTATTGACTGGCTTGCGGTGAGAGGGACGAATCTATTTATTCCCCATGCGTTTTACTACAGCATAGACGGCGAAAGAAGAAATGAAAGACCACCGGATGTAGGTCCCCATTCCATATGGTGGCCACACTATAAGCGAATATCCAATTACATGAAACGCTTATCTTACCTCATGACTGATTCAGATAATCCGGCTAAAATAGCGGTTATATGCGAGACAGCACATGTGCCTGCAGATCGCCTGAAACCTCTATATGAGAATCAAATTGAGTTTCATTACATACCGAGAATGCTTCTAGATAGTGCCGATCTATCTACCTATACACACTACATCTCAGATCAAGAAGAAGCGATTCCTCTACCGAGGCTAGAGGATGTAAAAGCGTACCCACAAAATGACTTACAAACGCTTACGCCAGAGCCTAATTTACGGGTGTCCCATCAGATAAAAGATGGTGTGCATTTGTATTTCTTCGTAAATGAAGGATCTTGCGAGATCAAAAACACGATTTCTATACCTGTAAGAGGTCAAGCTGTTTTTTACGATTGCTGGACCGATGAGGTTTATCAAGCAAATATCAAAGAGGAAAATAGCAAGAGCTTTGTAGAGCTAGATGTATCGTACAGGCAAAGTTTAGTTCTAATCTTTGATGAGATAGAGGCTGATGTAAAGCCAAAACGGCGTGTACTAGATCTTGATTTTGCTCTAGAAGAGGAGCTTTTGGAAATCAATAAAAAGCACTATCTTGCCACTTGGTCTGGAAGCATAAAAGGCAATGAATGGATTGAAGTCAATGGTGATGAAATGCTAGAGTGCTTCGTCAATGGTCGTTTTGTCGATGTAAGTTTTTATTCACCTCACATGATTCATATTGGGCCGTTTTTAAATGAAGGTGAAAATGAAATTCGATTGAGCTTTACCGGCTCGACTGCGAACCGTATCACGCCGAACGCA
>CAYXVJ010000077.1:6051-10426 GCA_964468675.1 uncultured Oscillospiraceae bacterium | reverse complement strand
CATAACGTGAATGGGTGTGGGTGATGCCACCTATATCTGGGAACTGCTGATACAAATATAAGTGCGTGGCTGTATCACTAGAAGGCTTGAAATTGCCTTCTACAACATTGCCATCGTCTAAGCTTAAGACAACAATGTCGTCCGCTTTTAGAGCGTCATAGGCAACGCCACTAGGCTTAATGGCCATGACATTTAGTTCTCTGTCTACAGCACTCACATTACCCCAGGTAAATACAACAAGGTCGTATTGGGGTAATAAGAGGTTTGCTTCGAGAACCGCTTCTTTAAGTGCTTGGTATTTACTTTGCATAATATCCTCCATTGAATAAAAAGCCGACTCAAGGATGAATCGGCTTTTATCTTCATTTAGCTTTGAGCATCTAATTTGATGGCTTTTAGCCGCTTCATCACATTGTTTTCGCCTCTACCAAAGTAGTCGTGTAAGACTTGGTATTCAGAGAAGAGTTTGTCGTAGATCTTTTGTGCTTCAGGATTAGGCTTAAAGACTTCATCCTTTAATTTAGGCATGACGTCGATGGCATCAAAAATATTGTCATAGCCACCACGCTCTTTACCGGCAACAACAGCACCGAACATTGCAGAGCCAAAGGCAACCGTCTGATTGGATGCTGAGATCTTAATCTCACGACCTGTTACATCTGCATAGATTTGCATCATAAAGTCATCTTTACTGGCGATGCCACCACAAGCAAATAGATCGTCTACAGGTAAGCCTGCTTCAACAAAACTCTCAATGATCTCCCTTGCACCGTAAGCAGTTGCTTCGATTAAGGCACGGTAGATCTCTTCAGGTTTTGTTTGCAAGGTCATACCTAGCATCATGCCGGTGAGGTCTGCATCGACTAGTACTGAGCGGTTACCGTTCCACCAGTCGAGGGCTAATAGACCTGACTCACCTGGTTTTTGATGCCTGACCTTCTCACGTAGAAGTTTATGGATGTTCCATCCCTTTTCTTTGGCTTCTTCGTGGTAAGACGGTGGCACCATATTGCTGACGAACCAATCAAAATGGTCGCCTACACAAGATTGGCCAGCTTCATAGCCAGGGAAGCCTGGGAGAATACCGTCTTCAACGACGCCGCACATACCAGGTACCATCTTAATTTCATCACCAAGCATGACATCACAAGTCGATGTCCCGATGATCATGAGCATTTGGCCTGCCTTTTTAATACCTACAGCTGGGAGGGCTACGTGAGCGTCTACATTACCGACAGCGACAGCAGTACCTGCTTGAAGGCCAGTTAGCTTGGCCATCTCTTCGGTGATTTCACCTGCTTTAGCGCCAATGGGCATAACCTTATCTGCTACTACAAGCTTGTCTTCGACGACATTTTCGAGCCTTGGATCGAGTGCTTTGAAGAAGTCTTTGGATGGGTAGCCGTCTTGCTTACTCCAAATTGCCTTGTAACCAGCCGTACAAGCGTTTCTTGTCTCCACGCCTGTTAATTGCATGACGACCCAGTCCGTTGCTTCCATGAAGCGATCCATCTTCTCATAGATATGTGGTGCTTCATCTAGGATCTGGCATAGTTTAGGGAAGAGCCATTCTGAGCTGATCTTGCCGCCATAGCGCTGGAGGAAGTCTTCGCCTCGTTCTTCTGCGATTTCATTTAAACGATTGGCATATTTTTGAGCTGCATGGTGTTTCCACTTCTTCACATACGCGTGTTTTTCATTGCGATA
Source organism: uncultured Oscillospiraceae bacterium (assembly GCA_964468675.1). GTDB lineage: Bacteria > Bacillota > Clostridia > Saccharofermentanales > Fastidiosipilaceae > CAYXVJ01. The sequence goes on along the minus strand of CAYXVJ010000077.1, from coordinate 8,719 downwards.
CTCAGGTAACTGAGCCATCGCGCGGCCGTCTGCCATTACGGGTAAGACAGTACATGCTGTGAAGTCAATACCGATACCAATGACATCTTCACTCTTCACACCTGTTTTGGCTAATACCTCAGGGATGGTATTGGCTAAGACATCAAGATAGTCTTGAGGTTCTTGTAAGGTCCAATCCGGTGGTAATTTCTCGCCAGTCTCTGGTAGTGTATCTTCAATAAATCCATGGGGGTAGTTATAAACTGCCTCGCCCATTACCTCGCCCGTCTGGACGTCCACCAAGAGGGCACGGCCCGAGAGCGAACCAAAATCCAATCCGATCGAATATTTACTCATATGGTCTCCTTATTTTAACTTGTATACTAAATCTGCTAGCTTCAATTCTTGCTTTAAGCGTACAGGGCAGGTATCTTTCGTGATGTGGACATACTCGATATCCATTAATTCCGAGAAGTCAATCATCATCTCTGCTGTGACCTGATGGCTTAGCACGGTATGGTGTGCACCACCGGCTAAAATCCAAGCTTCTGTACCGGTATAAAGGTCAGGAGCAGGTTTCCACATGACACGGGCAACAGGGAGGTTTGGCATATCTAAAATGGGTTTAACCACATCAATGTCTTGGATAATGAGGCGGAAGCGACCACCCATATCAACTAGTGAGACCAAGATGGCAGGACCTGCTTCACCTTCAAAGACAAGCCTTGCTGGATCTTCTCTGTCACCGATGCCTAATGGATGCACTTCAATACGTGGACGAGCCGAGGCGATGCTGGGACATATTTCTAACATGTGTGAGCCTAGTGCCAGTTCATCACCGACTTTTAGGTCATAGGTGTAATCTTCCATGAAACTGGTACCACCTGGTTTACCTTGGCCCATTTGCTTCATAATGTGGGTCATTGCACTGACTTTCCAATCGCCTTCACCACCATAGCCATAACCATCGGCCATTAAGTTTTGAGAGGCAAGGCCTGGTAATTGGCGCATGCCATGGAGGTCTTGGAAGGTATTGGTAAATGCACCGATGCCTTCTTCTAAGAAGAGTTTACGCATGGCTACTTCTTCTCTTGCTTGGTAGCGAATGGCATCGATGTTGTCACTTGCGATCTCATAACGATCTCGATATGTGGCGAACATCTCGTCTTCTTCTTCTTTTGTTACCGCATCAATGAGGAGGGCTAAGTCACCGACTGCCCAGGTATTGACTTGCCAGCCAAGTTTAATTTGTGCTTCAACCTTATCGCCTTCAGTGACCGCAACTTCACGCATGTTGTCGCCAAAGCGCATGACGCGTAAGTTTTGGCTGATATCATAAGCGTGTGCAACGCGCATCCAATCGCCAAGTCTTTCGCGAAGTGGCTTGTCTTCCCAATAGCCTACAATGACTTTTCTAGGCATGCGCAGTCTTGCACCCATAAAGCCGTGCTCACGGTCTGCGTGTGCAGCTTGATTCAAGTTCATGAAGTCCATATCAATGGCTTCGTTTGGAATTTCACGGTTGAACTGTGTATGCACATGGCAATATGGTTTTTGTAGAGCTACTAAACCATTGATCCACATCTTAGATGGGGAGAAGGTGTGGCACCATACTACAATACCTGCACAAGTTGTATCGTGGTTTGCTTCGCGTACAAGGTCTGTAAACTCAGCATTCGTCTTCACGACACCCTTCATTACAAGTGGTGATACTAGAAGTGGATCTTCATTCAATCCGTCCACCATAATACTGGCGTGCTTTGCAACTTGCTTTAATGTTTCTTCTCCGTAGAGAAACTGTGATCCGGTGATAAACCAGAATGTCTGATCGGTTAATTTTTTCATGTAGGCCTCCTCAATTTCTATCCATTACTTATTGTCTTTAATATCAGGTATGCGTTCGTCTTCGCGCATCTGTTCAAGCCGCTCTTTTAAGGGCTTGACATAGCGTTTGACTGAACCACGTTGTGTTAAGCTAGGCTCAAAAAGCCTGCCTGCCGAGATGTTTTGACCAGCGATTAAGCTTAAAAGATTTTCAGCTGCAACGCGTCCAATCTCATGAGCTGGGTTATGCACACTGGTTAAAGGTACAATGCCGATGGCAGCAAACCTAGAATCATCAATGGATACCACGGACATGTCTTCAGGTACGTTGATACCTTGATCCATTAACATGCGGATGACACGTAAAGCAATTTGATCGTTGTAACATAAAACGGCAGTACAACCATCAAGTCGTTTCACGATGTGCTCTGCATCGTCGTCAAGCCCACTGATGTCCTCTGTTGTATACCAGAACACTCGCTCGTCCATCAGCTCAGCATCTTTTTGTAAGATTGCCTTTTGGAAGCCGCTGTAGCGCAAGTGCCCTTGTATATCGTCAGACTTCAATACAGCTCCCAACTTTGTATGCCCCATATCAATCAAGTGTGACGTTGCAATGTAGCCTGCTTTTTCGTCATCAAGCGCCACAAGCGGTAAGTTTAATCCTTGATAGTATGAGTTGATACAAATGATCGGGTAGCCTTGTGCATGGAGGTCTCGACAGATGTCTAAGTTGGGGTTGGGCAGTGCGGACTTTGTTGGTTCCAAAATGATCCCATCTACTTGTTTGTCTAGCATCGCTTGGAGAAGTTTTCGCTCCTGACTGACCGAGTTACCGGTGGAAGCAATGTAGACATAGTAGTCG
>CAYXVJ010000077.1:0-6041 GCA_964468675.1 uncultured Oscillospiraceae bacterium | reverse complement strand
AAGTTCCTTGATAATGACGGGGAAAATATAGTCACTTAAGTACGTTACGATAATGCCGATTGTTCTCGTTTGTTGATGGCGGCTACTAACGGCGTGTTCTGTGACGTACGTACCACTGCCACGTACACTGCTTAGAAGTTGTTCGTCTGTTAAAATCGAAATGGCTTGTCGGACTGTCTGGCGGCTAAGGTTGTATTTTTGGCAGAGTTGATTCTCTGAATAGAACCGCTGCCCTGCCTTCCAAACCGCTGATTTCAATTCTTCACGCAGTGTGTCGGCTAGAATGTCGTACTTTCGTTTACTCCTGTTCATATCGTCTCCTGATTCGTTTTAATCCTCTCGAACTGGGATTAATCCTAGTATTAGTTTGGCTTATACAGACAAGTTGAGTCAAGGTTGTACATACATCTTATTACAGATATTCACAAAAATACAGACAAGCTACTCAGGATCCAAGGGCGACCCTGAGTGTTTGCTTGTCTGTATTATGTTAAATATTAGGCATTCATCATGTTGTAGGCATTGAGTTGGTCTAGTAGACCTTGTAGTTCTTTTAAGCTGATTTCGGCAAAGCCAAAGCTTATTACAGCCCTAACAGGCATATAGTTCATCATCGCCTGCATCATTTCAGCTGATATGGCTTGCTTAGCCGCGTCGCTTTCCTCAGGCTTCGCTTGTTCTAAGAATGCAGACTGCTTCATCATCTGCTGTATATACTGATTGGCTATTGGGTCTTCCATCAAGTCACCAATAGTGGAATCTAAGGTGTATGTTTGACGAAGTTTACGGCCACGGATAAAGATCTCATCTCTTAAGCGGATGTCTCTTGAGGAAGATGCCACTTGGATTTCATAGGTTGCTGGCTCGACGTGCCAGTCCGAGATCTCACTATTCCAATAGGAGAAGGCTCTTCTACCTAGTTTGAATTGAACTGTTTTGGTCTCGCCTGGATCTAAAGAGACTTTTTGGAAGTCGCGCAGTTCATGGATGGGTCGATTTACATGACTGGTCTTCGTGGAGACATAAACTTGGACTGCTTCTTTACCGAATACCTCACCTGTATTTTTGATATCGGCTGATACAAGTACGTCTTGGCCGAACTCTTGGATCTTCAAGTTTTGATACTCAAATGTCGTGTAGCTAAGACCGTGACCAAAGGGGAAGAGGACATCCATTTGCTTGGAGTTGTAATAGCGGTAGCCGACATAGATGCCTTCGCGGTAGTAGACCTTGTCTTTTTCACCTGGGAAGTTTAGATAAGAAGGGTTGTCTTCTAAGCGCAATGGGAATGTTTCGGCAAGTTTGCCGCTGGGGTTTATGTCCCCATATAAGACGTTTACGACTGCTGTCCCAACTGCTTGACCACCTAGGTATGCTTCAACAATGGCTAACACATCTCCTGCCCATGGCATTTCAACTGGTGAACCGTTATGTAAGACAACGATGGTACGCTCTTGCACGGCTGCCACCCTCTTGATAAGTTCGTTTTGAACGTCAGGTAGTTTCATGTGCTTGCGATCGAAGCCTTCTGATTCGTACGCATCTGGTAGACCTGCAAAGATCACTGCAGCATTTGCTTTGCTTGCAAGTGCTACAGCTTCTTCAATTAATGTCTCATCAACCTCATCTGTTTTGTCTTCAAAGCCTAAGGCGAATGTAGTCTTGATGCCTTTTTCTTCTAAAGCGTCTAATGCTGAAGTAACTTTGTGGGCATTGATGTGTGAGCTACCACCACCTTGGAAACGAGGTGCTTTAGCGTATTGCCCGATAACTAAAACGTTATCGTCTTTGTCCAATGGTAAGGCAGCTTTTGTACTGGACTTAGCTGCATCGTTCTTCAGTAAGACGATTGAGTTTTCAGCAATCTTACGTGCGATTTCATGGTCTTTGTCTCTATCGAAGACGGGTAGTTCGCTTGGTCTGTTCTCCGTGAAGCGGTAGACAATAGTAAGGATGCGTTCAACTGCCTGATCTAATGTGCCTTCATCTAGTGTTCCATTTGTGACTGCCTCAACAATGAGCTTGTCATTTAAACCGCCAGAACTTGGCATTTCAAGATCCATACCAGCTATTAGATCTTCCACACGTTTGTTGGTGGCACCCCAGTCACTAACAACGTAGCCATCAAAACCCCATTCATCGCGTAGTACTCTCGTTAAATACTCGTGGTTTTCTGGGGCGTAAGTGCCATTGATCTTGTTGTAAGCACACATTACTGTCCAAGGTTTTTGGCGTTTAATAGCTGTTTCAAATGCTGCCAAATAAATCTCTCTAAGTGCTCGCTCGTCAACTTCTGCACTAACGCTCATGCGGCGTGTCTCTTGATTATTCGCAAGGAAGTGCTTGATACTGGTACCAACATCTTGACTTTCAACACCATCGATATAACTAGCTGCAAGCTCTGTTGTTAAGTAAGGGTCTTCAGAGAAATACTCAAAGTTACGACCACAAAGTGGTGATCGTTTAATGTTCACTGCTGGTCCTAAAAGAACGCTAACACCTTCTGCTTGACACTCTCTACCTAAGGTTTCGCCTAGTTCTTGCAGGAGGTCTCGATCGAAGGATGCTGCGGTAGCCGAGGCAGCAGGGAAGCAGACCGCCTCTATACTGTCGTTAATGCCTAGATGGTCACCAGATTCAGCTTGTTTTCTTAAACCGTGTGGACCATCAGAGAGTAAGGTGGAAGGAACACCTAGGCGTTCTATCGCCTTTGTATTCCAAAAGTCTTTGCCAGAGCAAAGCCCTGCTTTTTCTTCTACTGTCATTTGTGCAATCAAATCTCTTATTTGATCTACCGTCATATCAATACCTCCGTTTCTAAATATGAGCAAAAGCGGATGCGCTTAGGCAAGCTGGCCTATCGTCTCCTTGTATTATAGCCATAAACTTAGTTGTTTTGGCCAAAGCATAGGTGAGTTCGTTCGAATTTCTAGCGTTTGATCGTCCTTTTCAGATTTAAATGCATGTTTAAGCTTCAGATATCAGCTTTAAAGGCTGTAATGTAGAAAAGATAGAGCAGATAGCTTGTATGCACTTGTCTGTCTTGGAATTGAAATACTTGTCTGTAAACTTGTTATTTTTATTGAGTTGCATCCCTATGTCGTCTACACTCGAGCTAAGTATGTAGAAGTGTATGAGGTCTAGTATGGAAACATTTTTAAAATTAACACCAGAGAAGCATATGACTAGTCCACCGATGGGTTGGAACAGTTGGGATTGCTTTGGTGCAAGCGTAACCGAAGAGGAAGTAAGAGCAAATGCACAGTATGTCCATGACCATTTAAAGCCATTTGGTTGGGAGTATGTCGTTGTTGATATTCAGTGGTATGAGGGTACTGCAGATGGCTGGTACTACCATGATTTTTACCCCTTAACCCTAGATGAATATGGACGCCCACAACCAGATCCAAGGCGTTTCCCGTCTGCTGCAAATGGTCAAGGTTTTAAGCCCTTAGCTGATTTTGTGCACAGCTTAGGTTTGAAGTTTGGCATTCACATCATGAGAGGTGTGCCAAGGCAAGCAGTGCATCAGGCACTACCAATCTATAACGGTGGTGGTTTAACATGCCGTGATGCAGCGGCTCAAGCATCCATCGCCAAATGGAATACAGACATGTATGGCACAAACGCAAGTACTGAGGCGGCACGCTTATGGTATGAAGCCCAGTATCAACAATTTGCTGATTGGGATGTGGACTTCATTAAAGTCGATGACATCGCCTGGAACTTCATTGCAGATGACCACTACCCAGCAGGGGATGTAGAATTAATCTCTAAGGCCATTCATAAGACAGGCCGAGAGATGGTTTTAAGCTTATCTCCAGGACCTGCAGTGTATGAGAAGCGTGAACATTTAAAGCAGCATGCACACATGTGGCGCATGACGGACGACTTTTGGGATCAGTGGCCATTACTCGTCACGGTGATGCGTCGTTGCCACGAATGGGTAGATGTTGTAGGGGATGGCAATTGGCCAGATGCAGATATGCTACCTTTAGGTTTCTTGCGTAATCGCCAAGGCCAAGGTGAGATGTCAAAGTTTACTAGAGACGAACAAGAAATTGTTATGAACCTATGGTCCATCTTCCGCTCTCCTTTAATGATGGGCGGTGACCTCGTACATAACGACGAGTGGACACTGGGCTTATTAACAAATGAAGATCTGATTCGCTTCAATCAAGAAGGTGGCAAGCCACTTGAATTACACTACGACTTAAACCGTTTCATTGCATGGACACAAGTAGAAGATGGACAATACAACAGTCTGCTACTCATTAACCCAACCGATGAAGTACAAGAAATTGTTATCGACCAGAGCTGGTTCGGTGGTTTCGGAGCAGATGAAGTCAATTTGCTTGATGTTTGGGGCAGAAGAGAGGCTTTAAACTGGACAGAATCTTCAGTACTAGAACTTACACTACAGCCACATCAATCAGTTTGTTATAAAAGAAAGGATCGTTAAAGATGGCAAAGTTAAACATCAACCTCGACCATGAGGTCAGTCACATTAAAAAGGAAGTCTACGGACATTTCTCAGAGCACTTGGGGCATTGTATTTATGAAGGTATTTATGTAGGGGAAGATAGCCCTATTCCGAACGTAAATGGTATGCGAAAAGACGTAGTCGATGCATTTAAGCACATTCGTGTTCCTGTTCTTCGTTGGCCAGGCGGTTGTTTTGCTGATGAGTACCATTGGAAAGATGGTATTGGTCCTAAAGAATCGCGCAAGCGCATGGTAAACACCCACTGGGGTGGTGTTGTCGAAGACAATAGCTTTGGTACACATGAATTCTTTGAGCTTTGTAGGCAAGTAGGTGCAGAGCCTTATGTCAACGGTAATATGGGTAGTGGTACAGTCCAAGAGATGAGTGAGTGGGTGGAATACATCACCTTTGATGGCGTCTCACCTATGGCAGAACTACGTAAGCAAAACGGGCAAGAGAAGCCTTGGAAATTGAAGTACTTTGGTGTTGGTAATGAGAACTGGGGCTGTGGTGGTAACATGCGTCCAGAATACTATGCAGACGAATACCGTCGCTACCAAACCTATGTACGTAATTACGGCAACAACCAAATCTACAAGATCGCTTGTGGTCCTAATGGTGCTGACTACAATTGGACTGAGCAATTCATGAAGATTGCGGGTCACTACACCAACGCAATTACTTTGCACCATTACACCGTCACCCACGATTGGGAGAACAAGGGTACAGCAACAGGCTTCACAAAAGATGAGTGGTACTCAACGCTTTCGAGCACACTCACCATGGAGAAACTCATTAAAGGCCACCTCGCCATTATGGATCGCTATGACCCGAAGCAAAAGGTAGCTCTATTAGTAGATGAGTGGGGTAGCTGGTACAAAGTTGAACCAGGCACAAACCCAGGTTTCTTATTCCAACAAAACACCAGCCGTGATGCTTTAATCGCAGCCATTAACCTGAACATCTTCAATAAATATAGTAAGCGTGTTCACATGGCTAACATTGCTCAAATCGTCAACGTCTTACAAGCGATAATATTGACGGATGGAGACAAGATGGTCCTGACACCAACCTACCACGTCTTTGACCTCTTTAAAGAGCACCAAGATGCTATGCTTCTTCAATCTTCTATCGATACCGTAGATATCAGTGGCGGTAAGACAGAAAATAGCATTCCAAACCTTACAGAATCTGTATCTAGACAAAAAGATGGTAGTGTAACCATTACCTTGGGTAACTTGTCTGCCGACAGCTCTTATCCTATTGAAGTAGCGCTACAGACAGCTCTTGATTCAAAGGGATACGACTTAGCAGAAGCAAAGATTTTAGAAGGTGACACAGAAAAGCTTGACCGTCACAACGCCTTTGATAACCCGAACGAAGTAGAACCTGTTGACTATACATTAGCAGTGGACATGGAAGACGATGGCTTAGCTTTAACAACTGAACTGCCAGCAGCAAGTGTCTTGTTGCTACGTTTGAAACCAAGAGGATAAACGAGGTAGAACTATGCAGATCGTAGGACACCGAGGCGTAAAGGCCTTATGTAGTGAGA
>CAYXVJ010000076.1:4058-10520 GCA_964468675.1 uncultured Oscillospiraceae bacterium | reverse complement strand
GTAGACCATCCATACCCAAGACAAAGGCTTGTATCGCTGATGCAATGACTAAAACGATGAATCCAGGCAATGGACCCATTAAGAGTGATCCCAGAAGGATCGGCACATCCGCCATATCATAGCGGAGGAATGGTGCAGCTGGGAAAATAGGGATTGTCGGGATAACCATAATCATCACGACGGATAAGGCAGCTAGAATGGCGATCGTGGCCATTGTGAGCGTTTTCTTGCGATTCATATAAAATACCTCTTTCTTCTACTTGTTGTCCCGAAGAAAAAAGTCCCGACTAGATTGCTCTAGACGGGACGAATACACTCACCAAAAATTTCTATGGTGTTCTTCTCTCATCCGGACTATACCGTCGGCTCTGGAATCTCACCAGATCAACCATAAATGGCTCGCGGGCTTGCTTTACGCATCACCGCCGGTGGGGAATCTAACCCCGCCCCGAAGACAACTATTGATTATAGTATAACAATTAAAAAATTATATGCAAGGCTAAACGTTACAGATATATCTCATGCTCCAAGAAACGTCTAAAAAATGTCAATTGATCCTTTGTAGCCTCTTTGGCAACATCCGAACGAATATCAATTTGAAAGACATGACCTGTCGTTAGATCACCGTAAATCTTTGACTCCACCGGAACACCTTTTGATTTCAAAAATGTTGCCATTGGCTCTACATTTTTATGTAAGAAGTCTCCTTTAGACGAGAGTATATGAGCAGGCGGATAATGACTATTGATGTGCTTTAGCACATCAATCTTGTCTCCCCATTGCAAGATATCCTTTGAAAAATAAGCATGGAAGACAAATTGTTTTGGATCCGCATGACTAGTCTCTGCTTTCATATCATACATACCGCAGTTTAATCCTACTGCAGCCAGTCTAAACTTAGGGATATCTAGATCCATCTGCTTCGCGTATGCAGGATTGGAATAGAGTGCTGCATATTGACTACATATTTGTGCCCCTGCAGAATCGCCAACCATGAAAACATTTCCTAGATCCATCTCGTATTCAACTTGATGCTTACTTATATAGTGCATGACCATATTCACATCTTCAATGGCAGCAGGAAATTGATGTTTCGGTGCTAAGCGGTAATTGAAGTTTACAACAACAAAACCTTTTTGTGCTAAGTTCATGCAATAGAATTTATAAGGTTTGGTACTGCCATAGACATAACCGCCACCATGCACGTTCACGATGACGGGTAGCTTGCCACTAAAATTGTTAGAGCGATATACATCTAGTGTGTTTGCTTTACCGTGTGGGCCATAGGACTGCTCATACCAAGCTTTAATATCGCTTGGCACTGTAAGCCCTTTATCCCGCTTGGCATCACTTCTTGCAAACATATAGCGCAATAGTTTCACCCTAAACATCGTGGAAATCATAGAAGCACCCTCACTTATAAGTTTAATTCATGCATTCGTTTTGGAATTAAGTTCTTTAATACTAGAAGGACTAGAAGATTCAATAAACCAAGAGTCCCTATTAAGATTAAAAGCAGCATCAAAGGAGTCCATTCAAGATTCCAAACGAGCACAGCTAAGAATATCGGTACAGCTGCAAGGAGCATACCAAGGCCTAGTGTCCACATCACATTCATGTTGTTCTTAACCGCTTGCGTTTCATTCTCCCACTTTAGCTTTGGGCTTAAGATATCGAAGATAAAGCCCGTAAGATTACTTAAGAGTAAGGAGAGGAATAAGAGCACAACAGCAGACAGAATCAAGCCAATGGGCACGTCTAAAATAAATGGGATAACGATGAGTACCAGTAGATTCGGTAAAAGTGATATTACTAATCCTGGAATCAAGATAGCCAAGAACTGCACAAAATAAGACTGAGGGATATACTTCATCACGTAAGCATTATTCCCCTTACGAGACAGAGCTGTGGATGTAACCATACCAATATTGCCAAAAGACAATGCGTAAACGACAACAGCTGCTAAAGCAATGAGTACAGCTAAACGTGCATCACCTGTGGTATATGCCCAGCCATCAAAAGCACCTGATAAACCCTCTCGTAAATCACCCAAACCTAGATCACCTGTAAAAAATGGCATGACCAATAAAAGCACGGGCATAATAACAGAGCCGAGTACGTTGTTCATAAAGAATGCAGGTGTACGTAGTAGCATGCGGGTCTCATTTAAGACCATCGTCATCAATGGTGTTTGTGTACGACTTCTAGAACTAAGCTTCTCTTTACTCAATACCTCTCCACTGCCAGATCCTGAGGACATACGCAGCAGGGTTCTTGCATAGAAGAAATGGCCTACCACTAGCAATACTAAAAAGGCAGCGAGTGCACTTAAAGCAAAGAACAGTAGGTTTAGCCATCCTGTACCTGTACCCGAATGAATCAGCGCCTCTACCCCAAATGCCAATCCAGGAAATACTTGATTGATTCTACTTAAACCTGAAATGCCTCCACCACTAAGCAGCATCTCCAAGAGATCTTCTTCGTTCATCGGTTGGCTGAGCACCATCGATCCGCCTAGGATAACAACGAGTAATAAAACGTTCATTAAGGTTGCCAAACGATCTTTATTCTTAGCGATCGGCACAAACAACATCAACAGTGAGATCAATATCGTCATCAAGACAAGTGGAATCACAGGTACCAATAAAATTAAAGGGATTAACATCAAATAATAGGATATGCTCTCACCAACTACGATGCCATAAGTAACTGCAGCAGGCAAAAATACTAAGCCTGCTAAGACGTACTCATAAATCAATGTTTGGATGAATTTAGCGCCTACAATCTCGCTACTCCTAAAGGGCAAACCTAAAAGATAAGTACTCTCCTCTGAGAAATAAAATACACTAACGATATAGTACATACCAAAAATGAACACTAGGCTTGCGTATAAGGCAATCAAGAGTTCAGGTAGTACAAAAGCCATACCGACACTTGCGAGAACATTCGTGATCTGATACGTGAAGAAGACCACGATGCCACCTAGATACAAGAACAAGAAAGCATAGGCAAAAGCCATGCCGATTTTGCGCAACGGTTTATCTGAACGAGGCAGTTCCCCCGTTGCAAACATGCGGCTGCCACCTAATAGAAAGCGAGTGAGTAAACTTGTACGAGCAATATAATTCCCCATTCTTAAGCCTCTAGATCTACGTCTTCATCACGAAACGGTGAATCATGCATCTCATCTGCAGCAACAAGCTCCAAGAACATGGCTTCGAGTGAGGAGTCTTGGCTGTAACTTTCACGAAGCTCAGGTATGGTGCCACAAAATAAAAGCTTACCCTTGTCGATGATGGCTAGTCTATCGCAGACCTTCTCAGCTACATCGAGGACATGAGTAGAAAATAAAACGGTATAGCCTTGGTCCGCATGGCTACGCATACGCTGTTTCAATTGGAAGGATGCACGAGGATCTAGACCCGTCATGGGTTCATCTAAGAGCCAAATCTTAGGATCGTGTATGAGCGCTCCAATTAATACAATCTTTTGGCGCATACCGTGAGAATAGGTCTGGATACGATCATTCAATACTGTATCCAAGGAGAATTCACGGCTTAAGCGTTCAATCCTAGCAACGCGATCGCCTGACTCTACCCCATAGACATCTGCCATGAAGTTTAGATACTCCAAGCCCTTTAGTCTTAAAAATACATTCGGGTTATCTGGCACAAAGCCAAGTTCTTGCTTAGCAGCTAAAGCCTCATCTGTGATGCTTTTTTGATCCAAGATGATGTCACCACTATCTATAGATGTAATACCTGTCATCATCTTCAAGAGTGTTGTCTTACCAGCGCCATTTGGTCCTAGAAAACCAAAAATCTCACCCGGTAATATCTCCAGACTCAAGTTGTCTACTGCACGCGTCTTCCCACCATAGGTCTTAGAGACCTGTCTGATACTGATCATAAGCTATCCTCAAATGTATTAATCTGGCACTACAATGGACTGATACCAGCCTAAGAAGGCTAAGTCCCTATTTTCTTGATGGTCAAGGCCATAGAGTACACCCATCAGTTGTGTGTCATTTGGCCTAGCTTCAATTTCTAGATATATTTCATATTCCCATATCTTCTCTTCCACATTCATGGAATAGACATGCCTTAAGTTGATACCTCGATCTGCAAAGATCTCGAGTGCTTCAGAGAGCGCACCACTTTGATGCGACAAGCGCATCATCACGCTTACAGTGTTTGAGTCCTCAGATATCCATGGTTCACGTGCAATCGCGATAAAACGTGTTTGACTGACACGCATCGGCATCGTCTCTGTCTCAATCACTTGAAGGTTATACATGTCTCCTGTATCAACCGAGGCTAAGGCGGCAACATTTGGGTTCTTCATCTCTGCTACCTGGCGCGTTGCAACTTTCTCGTGTGATACTTCTTCTGTTTGCCAACCCATGTTTTTAATGAGTTTACTAGACAGTTCTAATGCAGAAGCCGAACCAATGACCTTACGGATATTACCCAATTTTGTTTCTGGCAAGGCTAACAAGCGGTGGTATAAGGGGAAGGAAATGTCTCCTGCTATATAAAACCCTTTTTCGCGCACCTTCCTAGCAAGTTCAACGATACCACCTACGGCAAGGTTGTTCACCGGCAAAATGGTCAAGTGTACAGCACCATCTTCTAATTGAGACAAGGCCGCACTCACTGAACGCACTGGGACAACTGCTGCGTTGGGGAAGAGTCTATGCACGGCATCGTTGTAGTTGCCAGATGCAGTTGCAAGACAAGCGATAACACGTGCTTCTTCTCTTGCATTCTTTGATTTAGCGAGCTTGATTCCTCGCTGTATGTCTTGACCCTTGTTCCAACTAGTGTCCTCTTTATAAGCTTGTCTGTATTGCATGAAGGAATTATTCCTAAGCATCGATCGTTGGACAGCCGCTTGTGCAAGGCTAATGTCTTCACCATCCTCGCCACCATTCTTCGCTGCAACAAGTTTTAACACATCTCGTGAAGGATCTGAAATCGGCAAACCAAGTGCTGATTTATAAGGATAAAGCTTTGCGCCTAGCTTTTGACGCTTGGCTACCTCCTCCAAGATGACTTCATCTATTTTGTCTATTTCATTACGGATTTCCTCGATACGATCGAGGGCATCTTCGGGCATAATATTCATTTTATCGTTAAGTGCATGTTCCATTACAAGTCACTCCTATAAGTATATTGATTTAATTTTAACATAGTTCAGTTCCAGATTTTTAAGAAGGCCTGCTCCAGCTCTGCTTGCTTCAAGACGTGTACAAAGCCATCGCCAATGTCGCGCAACAAGACTATTCTCGGCCGATCACTGCTGATACGAGGATTGGATCTAACAGCAGCCATAATGGCCTCAGCTGAAAAAGGTGGTCCTTCAACTGGTAACTGCCAACTCTTCAAGACAGCTAGCAAACGTTTCGTTACATCCGGTGGTGTAAAGCCTAATGCTTCACCAATTCTAGATGCCAGCACCATGCCGATGCTCACAGCCTCACCGTGATAGTATACAGAATAATCGGTTAATTGCTCGATCGCAGTGCCCAGTGTATGACCGAACTCAAGAAGATTCACATCTGGCTTTTGTTCATCCCTTAAGTTTAAAGCACCTACTTTCAGCCTAACGCAACGATCTGCAATCCATTCAAGCTCGGTATTTTTTTGTTCTACTTGCTCGAATAAGGATAAATCCAATGCAGCACCATACTTTATAACCTCAGCCATACCGTCTGTCATCCGCTCTCTTGGTAAGGTGCTTAACGTCATAGGATCAATGAGGACTACATCTGGATGGTAGATGGTACCGACAAGGTTCTTACCATAATTCATATTCACAAAGGTCTCACCGCCGATCGAGGCATCGACTTGAGCCATCAAGGTTGTGGGTATATGAGCAAGATGCAGTCCATTTAAGTATGTTGCTGCTGCAAAGCCCGTAATATCTGTTACCACACCACCACCGACACTGACGATTACATCACGACCTGACATGTTGGCTACTGCCATAGCATGGTAAATTCGCTCCAAGGTCTCCATATTCTTATGTTCTTCGCCTTCTTCCATGATACAGGAGAAGGTTTGGAAACCTGCCTCTTTCAAGCTCTTGATCACTTGACCTAAGTAGATCTCAGCAACGGTTTCATCTGCCACCAACATGGCACGACGACCAGGCACTAGAGATGCAAGAATCACACCGCTCCTATCCAACAAACGACTTTGAATCCGAATGCTGTAATCTTTAGACTTTGTACGAGCAATAATCTCAGGCATATGGCCTCCTTTACGTCAGTTTGACGATTTGTCTTCTAATAGGTATTAAAACACAGTTCATAAGGAAAGCTTAGCACAGATGATTGGTATAATGGGCAAGATACTATAAGGAATAGGTAACTATATGTCCATGACACTTACATATGATCATACACGCAGAGCCTCGTACTTGGGTTATGTCACTCAAGCAATCGTAAACAATCTCCCG
>CAYXVJ010000076.1:1716-4048 GCA_964468675.1 uncultured Oscillospiraceae bacterium | reverse complement strand
CTTCTTCCAAAAGCAATTTGGCTTGTCTTATGAAATGTTAGGGCGATTGGTGCTCATCAATTTCGGAACCCAAATTGTAGTAGACGTCATTGCGGTTCGTTATGTGGATCGTATCGGCTATAGGTTAAGCGCTCAATTAGCCCATGCCTTTGCTGTACTCGGTATGCTCTGTCTAGCATTCTTACCTCAACTGCTCAATGAGCCTTATTTAGGGCTCATCATCGCCATGATGGTAACTGCAATCGGTGGTGGTCTCATTGAAGTATTAATTACTCCCATTGTCGACAGCTTACCTAGCGAAGGTAAAGCAGGCGAGATTGTACTCCTCCACTCCTTTTACTGTTGGGGACACATGGCAGTCATCATCCTTAGTACCGTCATCATTCTTTTCTTAAAAGACAGCCTTTGGTGGATACTCCCAGTAGCATGGTGTTTAATCCCACTGTTAAACTTCTTCTTTTTCGCCAAAGTACCCCTGATTGAACCAAGCGATCAACCAGCTACATTCAAACTTCGTCAGCTATTTCGCTCCCGCTGGTTCCTCTTAGCCATGGTCCTCATGGTAGCCTCAGGAGCTGGTGAACAAATCATTGCCCAATGGTCCTCTCTCTTTGCTGAGCGTGGTCTTGGTGTTAGTAAGTTTTGGGGTGACCTTTTAGGTCCATCCGCTTTTGCTTTTTGCATGGCCATCGCCCGTACCTATTACGGTAAGAACGAAGGTCGTTTAAAACTACCACGTGTCATTTTCCTAGCCGCGATAACCCTTGCAGTAGGTTACCTTATCACAGCCTTCTCGCCTTGGTCTTTTGGCTCACTCATAGGCATCATGGTCTGTGGTCTAGGCGTAGGCATCATGTGGCCTGGTTGCAGTGCACTTGCAGGCCAACGCTTCCCTGGTGGTGGTACACCACTCTTTGGCTCTCTTGCTATCGCAGGTGATATCGGTTGTGCCATGGGCCCTTGGATCGCAGGTGCAGTGTCCAGCGCGGTTGTCATAAACCCTTATGCCAAGTCCTTTGCAGCAGCAAGATCCCTGGGCATCGATGAACTAGGGCTTAAAGCAGGTATCGTACTCGGCATCTTTTTTGCCATTACCTTAGCAATTGGTGGTTGGATATTCATGAAACGACCAGCCGTTCAAGCTGTCCCCCTAGATGAAGCATAAGTAAATAGCACTTGAAATGTGCATGAATTATTCACAAACGGTTTACGAAGCGGTTCAACCATCAAAACACTTCGGTGCTACAATGAATATACTATTGGAACACTTAAGGAGACGGTAAAATCTTACATGGCCCGTTATTGCTTCTATTGTAACCGCGAATTAAAAGCTGGAGAGCGTTGTACCTGTCGCATAGCGACAGCAAATCAAGCTGCTCAGGCGGATGCTGCCTATCAAGATCAGGCAGACCAAAACACAAATACTGATAAGAAGAAAACACGCCGTGAAGACGCAAAAAAGCGTAAAGCAGAAAAGATTCATATCAAGCAAGAGCGCCGGCAAGCACGTTCCAAAAATATTAACTCTAGTGAGTGGAAAGTTGCTATCTTAAACTTCTTTAAGAACATAAGTAGATCCATCACAAAACCCACAAGCTTTATCCAAGATGCTTCCTATCCAAGTTTAATCACAATGGCTACAAGTCAGCTCGTTGAAGCATTCCTCCTAGCACTCGTCGTGATGCGACTATTAACACTATCGAACATCGGCAATTTATTAGCCTTTGGTGCTAACGATGTCGGCAGAAACTTTACTTACCCAGAGCGCATGTTCCTTTTCGCTAAACTATTCTTAGTCGCCATTATTTTCTTCATCTTACGTCTTTTAATCGTTAATTTAATCTTACGATTCATAGGCAGAAAACAACTAACACTATTAAATACAGCTCAGATATTAACCCCAGGCTCCATCTACTATGTTTTATTCTTAATTGTTGGCTACTTCTTATCTTCAGGTAGTGGCATTCAAACACTTCTTATCATCATCGCGGGTTATGGCGTTCGTATCTTAATCGATCACCTGGCCATACGCATGGATACAGGCCTATCTGAAGACCACATGATCCGTATCACCCTTCTCACCTTCCTCATCACGGCCTTGGTCCTAGGCGGCT
This sequence comes from uncultured Oscillospiraceae bacterium, assembly GCA_964468675.1. Taxonomy (GTDB): domain Bacteria; phylum Bacillota; class Clostridia; order Saccharofermentanales; family Fastidiosipilaceae; genus CAYXVJ01. Next base: position 1,934 of record CAYXVJ010000076.1, on the reverse strand, counting down.
TCATCAGCGTACTTGCACCAAACTTAAGTGACTTCAGAGTCAATATTCCAGGCCAGTTTACGTAAAGCAGATCAAGCACAACTCTATAGGACTTAAATCTATAAAGCCACAAAACACGACATCCCCTTTCAACTTATTTGAAAGGGGATGTCGTGTTTTAAACGTCGCCTAAACGAACGGCGTTCATTTCATACTTATACTTTTACCTATGCTATGCG
>CAYXVJ010000076.1:0-1706 GCA_964468675.1 uncultured Oscillospiraceae bacterium | reverse complement strand
TATATTGCCTATGCGATTTGCACTTCCTTTACTCGGTGGAGATCTAACTGTGCCATAACGAGTCCGTAATAAATGCCTCGCTTCGTCATCAGCTCTTCATGTGAACCGACTTCTGCGACCCCACGCTTGTCCAAGACCACGATGCGGTCTGCTTCGCGAAGTGTCGACAGTCTATGGGCAATGACGATTGTAGTCTTACCTTCAGTTAATCTCGCGAGTGCTTCTTGAACAACATACTCTGTTTCAAGGTCTAAGCTTGATGTTGGTTCATCTAGAATCAAGAGTTTTGGATCGTGTAGAATCGCTCTTGCGATCGCAATCCTTTGCTTCTCACCACCAGATAAACGTCCACCACCCTCACCAATATAGGTGTCATAACCATCTTGGAAGTTCACGATAAAGTCATGTGCGTTAGCAAGACGTGCTGCTTCAATGACTTCTTCTCTCGTAGCCTTAGGATTAGCAAAACGGATGTTATCCATCAAAGTACCTGAGAATAAGAAGGACTCTTGGAGGACGACACCTAACTGCTTGTGGTAAGACACCGCTGAAACATTAGCCAAGTCCTTACCATCCACTAAGATCTCACCCTCATCGTTTGTATAGAGCTTCATAATGAGGTTAATTAAAGTAGACTTACCGGCACCTGACGAGCCAACAAGGCCGATCATCTCACCTTCCTTGATATGTAAGTTTACCTTCTCTAAAACGGGTTGGTAGCTGTTGTAACCAAAGCTCATCTCACGAATCTCAATGTCGCCTGAAACATCCACATCAATACCAAGGTCTTCTGCGGTGGTATCTTCGTCTAAGATTTCATAGATGCGGTCAAGCGAAGTATTCAAGCGCATAATCATACGCGGTAATCTTGTAATAAAGCCTAAAGGTCCGTAGAGCATGGCTGCATAAGCGATGAACTGATTCAGCTCACCTGGTGTCATCACACCGTTTAAGACCTCTGCACCACCTAGATAAATCAAGGCGATTGAACCACTCGTTAACACCAAGGTGACTAGTGGGTATAAGGTTGCATAGAAGATTTCATTTCTACGGTTGATGTCTCTTAAGCGGATGCTCTCTGTTTGGAAGCGATTCACTTCACGGTCTTCTTGACCAAAGCTCTTAACCATACGGATGCCTGAGATGACATCTTGCAGTTGACCATTCAAACGGTCATTTTGACGCCAGGATTGTCTCCACAAACGATGTTCACGCTTATGGAACAGTCGCACCAATACTGCAGCCACTGGTAAGAATACCAGCACCAAGAGCGCCATGCGCCAGTTAATGATGAGCATGGTCGTGATTATCAAGAGACCTGTGAAGACCATCGTAATCATCTCGGCAAATGCCATCTCAACGAAACGGCGGATCATACCCGTATCACGCATGACACGGTTCATAAGCTCGCCTTCTTCTCTACGGTCTAAGAAAGACAAAGGCAAGCGACTGATCTTTTCAAACACACGATCACGTAAGTTTTGACTGAGCTGTGTACCCAGCTTATTACTGTAATAAGTACGGGCTATCGACAGTGTAATCGAAACGGCTAGTAAGCCCAAAGTAATTACGGCAAAGGCAATGACCTGCCCAGATGTTCCATCAGCAGGTAATAAGACCTCATCAATGAACCAACGCTCAACGAAACGCTGGCCTACGTTAATCAAGGATATAACCAGCATAATGACAAGTAGTCCCACAAACGG
>CAYXVJ010000075.1:0-10591 GCA_964468675.1 uncultured Oscillospiraceae bacterium | reverse complement strand
TAAACCTTAATTTCTTAGAACGCTATGGTTAGCATAAGTATAAGGAATTTAGGGGGTAGAAGAATGAAACGGTACATATCAGAACTAATCGGCACGTTTGTCTTGGTATTCATGGGTTGCGGCAGTGCAATTATGCTCGGTGCAGCGTCACCTGGTGGACACTTGGCTGTTGCCTTAGCCTTTGGTTTAGCCATTGTTGCAGTAGGGTATACCATAGGGAATATTTCAGGATGTCACGTCAATCCTGCAGTGTCTCTTGCGATGCTACTTAGAAAGCAACTCTCGGCCACAGACTTTTTATTTTATGTAGTAGCCCAAGTCATCGGTGCAATCCTCGCATCTGGCCTTTGGACTGTAATGACTAAGTCCTTTGGCATCGCTGATGCAACAGGGGCTTTAGGTTCAAATGGAGTAGCCGGGGCAGGCGGTATTGGAGGTGCCTTGATCGTTGAGATCGTATTGACCTTCATCTTCTTGTTTACCATCTTGGGTGTTACATCTGATTCAACAAAGGGAAGCGTTGCAGGCATTGTCATTGGCTTAAGTCTAGCTTTCGTACATATCGTGGGCATTCCTTTAACAGGTACATCGGTCAATCCTGCTCGTAGCTTAGGGCCAGCCTTGTTTGCTGGTGGAACAGCCTTGCAAGACGTATGGGTATTCATCTTAGCGCCACTTGTTGGTGCAGCACTTGCAGTTTTAGCACTCAACTACTTGAAGGAAGACAAAGCGAAGTAATTTTATAATAAGCATTAGAGTCAAAAGCCACCTTAGAAGGTGGCTTTTGACAATTATGAACACTTATTTTTTGTTTAGTAATCCTTGATTTGTTCTTGGAGGAGTGGGATTAAGAGGGCTTCACGGATCTCTTTATACACCTCTATACCTTTTAATTGCTTGACTAGTTCTAGAGCAAACAAAAGGGCTGTTGCAGGGCCTCTTGAGGTGATGAGTTTGTCGTCTTGTACGACTAGATCTTCCTTGTACTTTGCAAAGTTCACTTGATCCCTCATACCGGGGAAGGATGTACCAGCCTTACCGGCTGTAAGGCCAGCTTTCTCTAAGACAATAGGTGATGCACAGATGGATGCAACTATTTTTTTGTTTTGACTCGCTTCTTTAATGAATGAGATGACCAGTTCGTCATCTCTAAGGTTTGTGGATCCAGGTAAACCACCTGGTGTGATGACTGCATCATAGCTATTGATATCACGGATGTCACTTAAGAGTTTGTCCGCTTCAATGGTGATATCGTGTGCACCCCTGACCCGTATTTGGTCTTGGATGGAGGCGACATCTACTGTAATTTTGGCTCGGCGTAGGATATCGATCACCGATACTGCTTCGACTTCTTCGAATCCATCTGCTAAAAATACTAATGCTTTGGACATGTATTATACCTCCTAGTTCTTTTATTCTAACGTATTATGGACTTCTTAGCTGTCTGATCGTGTAGCTGTAAGTCCTGAGTTTCGATTGGTACAATGTTCTAGAAGATACACGTTACAATAAAGGATAGTGCGTAAAAGAAGAGGAGCAAAAAGCTAAATGAAGAAGTTTGATGTCATCGTCATAGGAACAGGTGCTGCGAATATTGTCAGTGATGCAGCCTTAGATGCTGGATTAGAAGTAGCAATTGTAGAAAAACATTTATTCGGAGGTACTTGCCTGAATCGTGGCTGCATACCAACCAAAGTGATGATTTCTGCTGCAAACTTGGTTCGTGATGTACAGCTTGCGTCCCGCATTGGGGTAGATTCAGACAACGTTAGACTGAATTGGCAAAAGGTAAAAGAGCGCGTCTTCTTTAAGACATCAGAAAACTTAGATATTAAAGAAGAGTATAAGCAAGAACCCAATTGCACTGTGTATGAGGGAACTGCAAGCTTCATTGGACCTAAGACAGTCAGTGTTCGACTCAATCAAGGGGGACACGAGACGATAACTGCGGATAAGATCATTGTGGCGACAGGTACCAAAACGAGGATTGATCCTGTGCCAGGCTTACAAGAGGCAGGTTTTGTGACATCAGAGTCCTTCTTTTCTGATGCCTTCCCAGATGAGCCCTATGAAGATATTGTTATTTTAGGTGGAGGGGCAATTGCTACTGAGTTTGCTCACATCTTCCAAACTGCAGGGGCTAAGGTTCGTGTAGTACAACGAAACGTCCGCTTATTACCTCATGAGGATAGAGATGTTAGCCGTGCATTACGCGATCAATTAGAATTAGCTGGGGTAACTATCCATGTCGACACTGTTTTGACTAAAGTTAGAACAGAAGGGGAAGATAAGTACTTAACACTTCACGATAGAGATAAGAATGAAGACTTCGAAGTAAAAACGAAAAGCATATTCTTGGCAACAGGAGTTGCACCACATGGCTTATTAAACCCTGAGGCAGGCGGTATCCGCTTGGACCACCAAGGCTGGATTATGTGTAACGAGTTCTTAGAGACCAGTGCAGAAGGTGTGTATGCTTTAGGTGATTGTAAAAGTGGTCCTCAGTTGAGGCATAGGGCAAATTACGAAGCAGAAATCTTGGCTCATAATTTATTCTTGGAGCGTGGTGACGATTGGGAACCAAGATGGGCTCGTTATGACCGCATTCCCTTTGTTACCTTTACCTATCCAGAAGTCGCCCATGTGGGCTTGACGGAACAAGCAGCCAAAGACCATGGCTACAATGTCCTTGTGGGGAAGCACTATTATTCACAAACCGCTAAAGGATATGGCTTAGGTTATGACCCGGAAGCTTTAGACGATGGCTTTGTGAAGATGATCGTCGATCAAGATAGCATGAACATTTTAGGCATGCACATCATTGGTCCACAAGCATCTGTACTCTTACAACCATATGTCTTTTTACTCTCTGCAGGTAAGGTGCCTTTGAAAGCAATCCATCACGATATCCAATCCGAAGAGGTAAAGGGATATCGCGAAAGCATTAAAGAGACAGTTTTGGATCCTGCTTCTGTGCGCTTGCAAGATGAAGCCATGGTGCCTCATCCAGCCTTAACTGAAGTAGCTGCATGGGCAACTGCTTTCTTGGAGGGTAATTAAACGTTTGTTCAAGCTAACTATAGATAAATAAAGATTTATCCAATGTGAATTGTTTCTATTATATCAATTGTAGGGTAGGCGGCTTAAATAGTCGCCTATTTTCTATCTTTTGCCAAGAAACATATTGCTTAACTGATAATTAACCCTATAATAGAGATAGTGTGTCATATGTATCGAGATTACAGTTGTAATTTGTGATATGGCAAAAATAAATAGAAGGGAGGATGGACATGTTAAGAGCATTAAAAGCTTTTAAAGGTGGGATACATCCTCGTGGTCATAAGTATACTGAGGATGACGAAACAATAGTTATGCCAGTTCCCAGCCGTATCGTTATCCCCATGCAGCAGCACATTGGAAAAATTTGCAAAGCGATTGTCAAAAAGGGAGATACCGTATACCGAGGTCAAGTGATCGGTATACCAGAAGATGGTATTTCAACCCCAATCCATGCAAGTTGCTCCGGTGTTGTCAAATCGGTAGGACCGAGTTTATATGCTGGTGGGAGACAGATCGTATCCGTAGAGATCACACCTGACAAAGAGCAAGTTACGGATCCATCCATTGCAGCAATTAAAACAAGAGAGCCTCGAGAAATGATAGAGGCTATCAGAGATTCAGGTATTGTAGGTTTAGGAGGAGCAGGCTTTCCTACTTGGTTTAAGCTCACACCACCTAAAGGTGACACGTTCGACACATTACTCATTAATGGAGCTGAATGTGAACCTTATATCACCTCAGACTACCGAGAGATGCTTGAGAATCCTGAAGGTATTATAAAGGGTATAGAAGAAGTCTTACATATGACAGGTATCAACAAAGCCATTATCGGTATTGAAGATAATAAGATAAAGGCGATCCATACACTAGTCGAGATGTTAGACAAAAACCCTAGAATACAAGTAATGAAGCTACGTGCCAGGTATCCTCAAGGTGGTGAGAAGCAATTAATCTATGCTTGTACAGGACGTGTAGTCGCTACAGGTAAGCTGCCATCTTCTGTTGGTGTCTTGGTTTTGAGTGTCAGTACTGTATCAGCCATTCATCAGTATTTGTCTACAGGTATGCCATTGATTGAACGTCGCATTACTGTAACGGGGGATGCCGTTACAAAGCCACAAAACGTAAGAGTGCCGATTGGAAGCCGGATTGAAGATGTTATCTCCTTTTGCGGTGGCTTCAAAGCAGATCCAGCCCGTATTGTTATGGGTGGTCCCATGATGGGTATCGGACAGTTTTCCGTAGAGCCCTCAATACTAAAACAATCCAATGCCATTTTGGCTTTAGTTGAAGATGAAATTGATACAAGAGAAGAGACAGCATGTATACGCTGTGGGCGCTGTGTAGACGCATGCCCCATGCATCTGATGCCCTTTGAATTGAATCACAAAATCCTCAACGGTTTAGTCGATGAAGCAGATAAGACCTTCCACTTACAAGATTGTATGGAATGCGGTAGCTGTAGCTATGTCTGTCCTGCTGCAAGAAACCTCGTCCAATCCTTTCGTTTAGGTAAGGCTGAACTTAAGGCAAAAGCTTTGAGACAAGCAAGAGTTGATCAGCAGAAAGTGGAGGTGTGAGATGGATAAACTACTGTTAAGCGCCAAGGCATCCCCACATATAAGAACAAAGACAGCAACGCATAATATCATGCTTGATGTCTGTATCGCTTTATTGCCAGCTGTAGGATTTGGTATTTACCATTTTGGTTGGTATGTAGCCTTAGTAATCTTGGTGACGGTATTATCAGCTGTTCTGTCTGAGTATTTATATACCAAGCTCTTGAATCGTCCACTTACAATTACCGACGGCAGTGCAGTGGTGACAGGTCTTTTATTGGCCTTATCCTTGCCACCTAGCATACCGCTTTGGATACCCGTAATTGGTGCCATCTTCGCCATCGTTATCGTGAAGTGTTTATTTGGAGGTATTGGCCAAAACTTCTTGAACCCAGCACTAGCTGCAAGAGCTCTTTTACTTGCCTCGTGGCCTGCTGAGATGACGACCTTTATTGAATCGAGACACGCAACTGATGCATTTACAAACGTCACTGCAGTTTCTTCTTCTACAGCTATTGTTGATGCAGAGTCTGTCGCAACACCACTTGCTGGTTTAGCGAACAACTTGGCTGATTGGCCAGGGGATCTTGGAGCCTTCTTAGATAAACTCTTGGGTAACTCAAGTGGTGTGATTGGTGAGATCTCAATATTAGCGATCTTAATCGGTGCTGTGTACTTATTTGTTCGTAGAGTCATTCGCTTGGATGTGCCGGTCATATTCCTAGCAAGCTTTGCCTTTTTTGCGTGGATGTTTATCGGTACAACGGATCAGTTCTTTACGGGTAATCCTCTAGCAGAAATGATGTTTGGTGGCGTTATGTTTGTAGCTGTCTTCATGGTCACAGACTATACGACAACACCAATGACCAAGAGAGGTCGCTTTATCTTTGCAGTAGGTGCGGGTTTCTTAACAGCCATCATCAGGCGCTATAGCTCTTATCCAGAAGGCGTCACGTACGCTATTTTATTGATGAACTTATGTGTACCGTTAATCGATCGCCTGATCGTACCGAAGTCATTTGGTAAAAGGAGGGAGACCCGTGTCTGAATCATTTAGAGAAAAAGTATTTCCAACCTTATCCCTCGTCATTGTTTGCCTAGTGACGACCTTGCTTTTAACCATTACCTATGGTGCAACAAAAGACACCATAGAAGCTCGTGTTGAAGCCGAGGAAGTTAGTGCCAGGCTTGCGGTCATGGATGAAGCAGATGATTTCATATACCTAGAAGGTGAAGAGGCCATGGACAGTAGCGGCAGTACGCACGGCCTTTATGCGGCATACAAAGAAGATATGCTCATCGGCTATGTTTTTGACCTTGCAGTAGATGGCTATGCAGGACCGATCTCCATGGTTATTGGTGTCAGTACAAACGACCATACTATTACTGGTTTAAGAATCATTGAGCATACGGAAACACCAGGCTTAGGTGGAGAAGCTACTGATGCTGTATTTTACGAACAGTTTGATGGTCTCGGTGGCGACGGTGTTCAGATCTCTGCAGTTAAAACAGATGCGAACGACACAGATGAGATAGAAGTCTTATCTGCGGCTACCGTTACAACGAATAGTGTGGTACGAGGCGCGAATATTGCGCTTAGCACCACAGAGTTATTGTTAGATAAGGGGGTAGGCAATGAGTAAAGGTTTTGCTACCTTTAAGAACGGCATCATCCATGAGAATCCAATCTTTCGTTTGGTTCTAGGTACATGCCCGACACTTGCTGTTACAACAGCTGCAATTAATGGATTGGGTATGGGTATTGCCACCATGCTGGTATTGGTCGCTTCAAATGTCATTATTTCAATGCTTAGAAATGTTATTTCAGATAAGGTTAGAATTCCATCTTATATCATCTTAATCGCTGGATTTACAACCATTGTCCAGATCTTAATGCAGGCCTATGTACCTGAGTTATATGCCTCACTGGGTATCTATATTCCACTCATTGTTGTGAACTGTATCATTCTTGGCCGTGCAGAAGCGTTTGCAAATAAGAACACGGTCAAACTTGCCGCATTAGATGGTCTGGGTATGGGTATTGGCTTTACCTTGGCGTTATTCGCCATGGGTTCAGTAAGAGAGCTGTTCGGTAGTGGCACCATTCTTGGATATCAGATTATGGGTGCATCGTTTAAACCCATGATCATCGCCATATTGCCACCTGGAGGTTTCCTCTTATACGGCTTATTGATCGGACTTATGAATAAACTAGAACTAGTTAAAGCTGACTTGAAGAACTTTGGCAGTACAAAAACACAAGATGTTTCAAGTGAAGTGAAGGCTAGTTAGAAAGGACATACTATGAATTTAATCGCATCTTTATTTACAGCATTGGTTACAGCGGTTTTTATTGAAAACGTCATTGTTATTCAATTCCTTGGTATCTGTCCTTTCTTAGGTGTATCCAAAAGAACAGAAACTGCTATTTCTATGGGTGTTGCAGTCACCTTTGTTATGACTTTGTCTTCAGCTCTAACTTGGGTCATTAACCGCTATCTATTGACTCCTTTTGGCTTGGATTACTTACAAACTCTAGCCTTTATCTTGGCGATTGCAGCCTTGGTTCAGTTTGTAGAATTATTCATTAAGAAGACATCTAGTGCCATCTATAAAGCATTGGGTGTTTACTTGCCACTCATTACAACCAACTGTGCAGTCCTTGGTATTGCACTGGTGAACGTACAAGATAATTTAAGCTTAGGTTGGTCCATAGTGAATGGTGCATTCTATGGCCTAGGTTTCTTAGTAGCGATCTTACTCTTCTCGGGTATCAGAGAGCGTATGGAGCATTCGGATATTCCAGAATCCATGAAAGGCTTTCCAGCATCACTCGTTGCTGCATCTTTAGTTTCGCTAGCCTTCTTTGGCTTCCAAGGTATGGTGTTTTAGGAGGTTATGATGTTTGCTTTATTAAGTTTACCTACACTAGTGACCCCCGTTCTCATTATGGGTGGTATTGGTGTAGCTTCAGGTATACTCTTAACCATTGCGGCTAAGATCTTTCATGTGCCGACTGACCCGAAAATAGATGAGGTAAGAGAAGTTTTACCTGGCGTCAATTGTGGTGCTTGTGGCTATGTAGGGTGTGATGCCTATGCACAAGCTGTAGCCTCTGGTGCTGCTGAAGCGAATCTATGTATTCCAGGTGGCGCTGTCGTTGTCGAAAACATCGGCAAAATTATGGGCGAAGTGATTGCTAGTGACCGAGTGACTCAAATTGCTAGGGTACGCTGTCAAGGTAATTGCAATGTAGCGAAAGAAAAGTATGTCTACGATGGCATCAAAACATGTAGTGCAGCAGATCAGTTATTTGCAGGTCAAAAAGCCTGCTCCTTTGGCTGCTTAGGTTTTGGTGACTGTGTAAGAGCTTGTCCTTTCGATGCCATTGATATTGTGGACGAGATTGCCGTCATTAACGAAGAGAAATGCATGTCTTGTCGTAAGTGTGTAGCTGCATGTCCAAAGCACCTGATCGAAATGATTGACCAAGATAAGCGCTTTACGGTTCTATGCCAGTCCACCGATAGAGGACCACAAGTACGCAAATACTGTGATGTAGGCTGTATCGGTTGTACACTATGCGTGAAGGCATGCCCTGTTGGCGCCATTACCATGCAAGGTGCTCTTGCGTACATTGATTTTTCTAAGTGTACAAACTGTGGAGAATGTGCGAAGGTTTGTCCTACAAACGCCATTATCGATATCGAAGTACCGCTTGAGCGTTTGAAACAAGCAAGTGCGTAAACAACGGTAGAATAGTTCGATTTATTTATGTGATGGTTTACACAACAGCCCTGTCTGCTAAATAAAGGAGACAGGGCTGCTCCGCTTTAAATGGACATTTAACAATCGTGTGACATCTTCTTAATCTCTATATGCTAAGATTGATTTTGAATCAAAAATAAAAGATTGGAAGTAAAATGGACAAACAATTTGTAATTTTCGATATGGATGGCACACTGTTAGATTCAATGACCCAGTGGCATAATTTAGATTTAGACTATTTGAGAAATAATAATATAGAGATTCCTGAAAGCTACAGAGACGATGTAGCTGGACTGACTATGCGTGAGACCGTAGCCTATATGCAAGAAACCTTTGGTATTAAAGATGGTGTAGATGAAGTCTTACGTGCTGGTAGACAGCAGATGAAGAAGCATTTCATTGAGACTGTTGAATTAAAAGAAGGCGTTAGAGAATACCTGGACTACTTAAAGTCTCGTGGTGTACGTATGTCTGTTGCGACCTTAACACCAATGGAGCTTACCAGGCCTGCCTTGGATAAGCATGGTCTATGGGATTACTTTGAGACTGTACTATGTTGTTCTGATTTAGGGATTGATAAGAGAACACCAGAAGTCTTCTTAATGGCGGCAGAACATATGGGGAGTAAGCCTAAAGATACAGCAGTATTTGAAGATACCCCTACATCGTTACGGTCTGCAGTCGAGGGTGGGTTTTATACTATACTGGTACATGAAAAGGAATTGGTAGAAGAACAGGCTGATGTGAAGGCAATTGCAGATCGCTACTGTATCGACATGAATGAATTAAGATTGGATCATGTGTTAGATCGTAAGTAAGCTAATTGCTAGATACTAAGGCCATCTAATGAGAGGTACCCGTATGCAACTAAACGGTATTATGTTCCAAGGCTTTGAATGGTATCTAGCTGATGACGGATTACACTATCAGCGTTTAATAGACATGGCTCCAGGACTTGCCGCCAATGGAGTGACGGCCATCTGGCTACCCCCTGCGTATAAGGGATCTAGCTCATCAGATAACGGTTATGGTGTTTATGACCTCTACGATCTAGGCGAGTTCGATCAGAAGGGGACGGTGCGTACAAAGTATGGCACAAAAGATGAGCTTCTTAACTGTATACAAACGTTTAAAGATTTGGGGATCCACGTTTATTTGGATGTTGTTTTAAACCACCGCTTAGGTGCTGATGAGACTGAAACTGTTCTAGCCGAAAAGATGGATCAGGAGAATCGTGGACACGCCATATCCGATCCGTATGAGATAGAAGCATGGACGAAATTCACCTTTCCCGGTAGAGGAGATACATACTCCTCACAAAAGCTACATTGGTACCACTTCACTGGATCCGATTACGACAACAAGAATGAAGAAAAGGGTTTGTTTCGCTTCATTGGCGAGAACAAGTATTGGGCGGGTGATGTCTCAGATGAGTATGGCAACTACGACTACCTCATGGGAACGGATGTTGATTTTGCCCACCCTGAAGTCCGTGAAGATTTGTTCAACTGGGTGAACTGGTTCATTGAAACGACTGGTGCAGATGGCTTTCGTCTTGATGCCGTGAAGCACATGAGTGCTAAGTTTGTTCGTGACATGGTCGCCCATATCCGTGAGCGAAAGGGCGATCAATTCTTCTTTGTTGCTGAATACTGGAACGCTGATGCAAAAGAGTTAGATGAATACCTAGATGAAACGGATATGCTCTTGACCTTATTTGATGTCAGCTTACATTTTAAATTCCACCAAGCATCCATAGAAGAAGACAAATTTGATCTGCGTACGATCTTTGACGATACGGTTGTAGTGAACGATCCATTGCACACTGTAACTTTCGTTGAGAACCACGATACACAACCGGGACAATCGTTAGAATCTGAAGTCTTGCCTTGGTTTAAACCTCAAGCCTACGCACTTATTTTGTTGCGTGAGGCAGGCTACCCCTGTGTCTTTTATGGTGACTACTGCGGTACTGAAAACGGCTCTTTAAAGCCTATTGGTGCCGTATTGGATAAACTCATGGCCTTGCGTAGGATATACGCCAAAGGCGATCAAGAGGACTACTTCGAGAAAGAAAATTGCATAGGTTGGGTCAGAGATAATTTTGAGGCAGCACCAATGGCTGTTATTGTCTCAAACGGCCAAGTAGACAGCATACGTATGTATGTAGGCGAAGATGCTGCAGGCGACAGTTACGCGGACTA
>CAYXVJ010000074.1:0-10664 GCA_964468675.1 uncultured Oscillospiraceae bacterium | reverse complement strand
GGAATCTCAGATGGGTTTAAGTCGATTGGTTTGGACTTGTCTTCCATGAGGGTTTGCTTTCTAGCAAATATATCTTTCCAGGCTGCAACGATGGCATTTGAAGACGCCAATAAAGACAGTTGATCGGTGTTGATGATTAAATCGTATAGGAGGGGATCTGCTACATTCTCGCCAAATAATGTCATGAGGTAGCGGTAGTCAATACGATCTTGGCTTCGTAGCATCATGGTGGCTTGTTCCTGCATCAATTTTTCATTGTCACTTAGACGCCTTAACCTTGACTCTTCTGATGCGATGATACGAATATGCGTTACATCCATCTCATCTCTAAGAAATTGATCTGCACCAAAGCCGAGCCAAACACCTGGGTGAGAAGCTGCATATGTAGGTAAGACATCTTTTAAATAGTTTAAGTAGGATATTTCTTGACCATCTCTGGGGTCCTTAAAAGATCTGAAAAAAGATTTTGGACTTTCCATGAGGTTATTGAGTTCGAACTTACTGATATAAGGCCCTAAGAATAAATTTAGCATGCCTTGACGATCCAGGTATTCGTAATTCAATTTCCTGCCCAGGCTCTGTCCAATGGCTTCACCTAGACTCCCAATTTCACGTGAAATGGTAATGATAGCCATAGTTCTAAGTCCACCCTCCGTTCATTTCTATTTACATTGTAGTATGAATGAGCCTTGCTGTCTTGTACAAATCCGTATAGAATAAGTAAGCATAAGATTAAAAGCCACTGGATATAGTTTGAATTTCTAATCTGTGTGTAAATCAGCCTGGTGCGATTTCGCTTAAGTCAATCTAATTTATTGTACTTAGAAAGAAGCGGTATTTGCATGTCAACAAATCAGAACAAGACAAAGAAAAAAGAAAAGATTTCATTTAAGAGCATAGGTAAGCGTATTTATCAACGTTACCTTATCGATGCTATGGGTGCGATGGCCTTTGGACTATTCGCAAGTTTATTAACTGGTATGATTATCAACCAGATCTTTAGCTTAATCCCTTGGGCTCCTTTACAAACCATCGGAGATCTCATCAATCAATATACAAATGCTAGTTCACCAATTGTCGGTGCATCCATAGGTGTTGCCATTGCTTACTCCCTGAAGATGAAACCACTAGTCATTTACTCATCTGCTGCCGTAGGTGCAATTGCTTACAGCGTTAGCTACGGTGATGTGTCCGCAGGCCCTGTTGGCGCCATTATCGCGGTTATAATTGCAGCTGAATTGGCTCAGTTGGTGGTGGGTAAGACAAGCCTTGATATCATCCTAGTTCCAGCAACCGCTTTAATCAGTGGTTCAATTGTAGCCCTCCTGGTAGGGCCACCCGTAGCTGCCTTTATGCTTGGCTTAGGTGACTTCATCAATCGCATGACCTTACTTGAACCTTTCTTTATGGGTATATCAATTGCTGTTGTTATGACCATAGTTATTTTGTCGCCGCTCAGTTCGGCAGCCCTTGCCATCATGCTAGGTTTAAGTGGCCTTGCAGCAGGTGCAGCTACTGTCGGTTGTGCAGCTTCTATGGTTGGCTTTGCTGTTGCCTCATTCCCGGAGAATCGATTTGCAGGCTTGCTGACCATGGGTTTGGGCACGTCTAAATTACAACTTGCTAATAGCATCAAGCATCCTGCTATTGTGCTCCCGACCTTGGTCGCTGCTGCAATTACAGGTCCTATTGCGACCGTCTTATTTAAAATAGAGAATATCCCTTATGGTGCTGGTATGGGTACAAGTGGCCTTGTTGGTCCATTGACGACCTGGTCTGCTATGGAAGGCAGTGTCTCGAATATTGAACTCTTCATTAAGATTGTTCTAATTTATTTCCTTATCCCTGCACTCATTGCTGGCATTACTGCTGTCTTTATGCGGAAACGTGGCTGGATTGAATTTGGCTGGTTGAAGATTGAGGTCAAATAGTCTGTTATAATTCTACATAGCTGAACACACGGGAGATACTAAATGGATTATGGAGCAATAGATATTCTAAGGGCGTTCGCCTTAACCTTGGGCGCTGGTCTTGCGACCGGTTTGGGTGGCTTATTTGTTCTTAGAACCAAGCAGACTAACTTTAAGTTCATCTCAGGAGCACTTGGCTTATCTGCAGGTGTCATGATTTACGTCTCATTTGTGGAAATGCTACCAGATGCGTTACGGCGTTTAACCGAAGCGCATGGCGATGTTAAAGGGAATTGGTTAACTACAATTTCTTTTTTTGCTGGCATCGCCTTGATTGCGATCATTGATAAGCTGGTTCCGTCTGCTGAAAACCCACATGAAATGTCTAGTAAGCAAGAGATCTCTGCGATCCAAGCCGATATTAGAGACGATGATGCAGAAAGCTTAGCTGCTGGTACCATGTCCAAGCGGACCCGGGATCGCTTGATGCGAACAGGATTGTTTTCAGCACTAGCCATTGCCATCCATAACTTTCCTGAAGGCTTAGCAACATTTATGTCTGCCTTACAAGATCCTGCATTGGGCATAACCATTGCTGTTGCGATTGCCATTCATAATATACCTGAAGGCATTTCAGTAGCTGTACCAGTCTACTATGCAACCGGCAGCAGGCGAAAGGCCTTGGGTTATGCGTTCTTATCTGGTATGGCTGAACCGGTAGGCGCTATTGTTGGCTTCGTCGTGTTGATGCCCTTTATTACGCCAGCTATGCTGGGATATGTATTTGCTGGTGTTTCAGGCATCATGGTTTACATTTCTTTAGATGAACTATTACCAACTGCAGAAAAGTATGGGGAGCACCATATTGCTATCTGGGGCTTAATTGCTGGCATGGCAATTATGGCCTTAAGTTTACTGTTATTGATGTAGGAGATGAGATGAAAGAATATATTGATATCCAGACCTTTGAAGATATATCGTATCTGGGTCAATTGACGAGATCGCCTCGTGGCCGGTATCTGGCATTTACCAAAACGAATCTATCGATACAAGAAAATCGTTCTGGCAGCCACATACATATCATCGATCTTGAATCGAAACACTCTTTTCAGTTAACAAACGGGAAGAGTGGTGAACAATCGTTTCAATTTTTAGATGAAGAACATATTTTATTTAAAGCAGATCGTGATGAACATGAGAAAACCAATGAATTCTCAGAACGATCTCTTTTTTATAAAATCCCTTTGTATGGTGGTGAAGCACAACTGGAGCTTGATTTACCATACAATGTACTGGATCTGAAAATAGTGGCAGATGATGAATATCTCTTCTTGGCACAATATGACCCGAAACTAGATGCACTACTTGACTTATCCGTAGAGGAGAGGCAAAAGAAGGAACGTTTGCTTAAAGAAGAAAAAGACTATGAAGTTTTAAGTGAGATCCCTTTTTGGAACGATGGTGGATCGTTTGCATCTGGTGTACGAACAAGACTATACCATTATAAAAAAGGAGATAAGAAAGCGCTTCCTTTGACCTGTGATAAGACTGATGCAGCAGCTCTTCATCTGTCTCCTTCTCGTGAGATGGCGGTATTCCTGACAAGAACGTATGAAGATAAGATGCCGCTAATATCTAGGGTATCTTTACTTGATTTAAAAACGATGGACGTGAAGGACATCACAGCAATTGAATCTTTTTCTTATGAAGAGATTGATTTTTTAGAAGATGGGCTTGTGTTTGTGGGTAACGATCGAGCTAGATACGGTTTGAATCAAGATTCGGATATTTATTTCATGAATCTTGATGCTACGGATGTACGAAAGATAGTACCAGAAGATTTTGATCTAAGCCTTTGGAATACGGTTGGCTCCGATGCAAGACAAGGTGGTGGCCGAAGTTATAAAGTAGATCAAGATTACTTTTATTTCATCACCACAGAAAAGACCAATTCACATTTAAACAGAATCAATAAAGATGGTTTTCATGAGCGCTTAACCGTTGAACAAGGATCGGTAGATGGTTTTGATGTACTAAACGGTGATGTCTATTTACAAGCATTTCGAGCTGACATGTGTAGCGAAATCTACCACCTAGTAGATGAAGAAGAGACGTTGATCACAAATCTCAATCCCCAATTAGAGGACTATGACTTAGCAGCAATTGAATCATTTCAATTTACTTATGCTAATGATCAAATAGATGGCTTTGTGATGCTACCGCCGGACTATGATGCAAATCTTAGCTATCCTGCAATATTGATGATCCATGGTGGACCTAAAACCGTTTATGGTACGATATTCTTTCATGAGATGCAGTTTCTAGCAGCTAAAGGCTATATCCTCTTTTTTACAAACCCGAGGGGGAGCGATGGGCATGGACGAGACTATGCAGATATCAGAGGAAGATATGGCGAAGTAGAATATGAGCAGCTCATGGCTTTTACGGATGAGGTCTTAGATCGATATCCAGCAATTGATAGTGAACGTTTGGGTGTTTCTGGTGGTTCTTACGGTGGTTTTATGACCAATTGGATCATCGGACACACGAATCGTTTTAGTGCTGCTATTACGCAGCGTTCCATCAGCAATATGGTCTCGATGTTTGCCATGTCGGATATTGGCTACTACTTTATTGATGACCAAGCGGCGGCTACGCCTTGGACAGATGCAGACGATCTGTGGCGCCAATCGCCATTAAAGTATGCCGATCGGATCACGACACCTACACTCGTCATACATTCCGATCAGGACTATCGTTGTCCGTTAGCTGAAGGCATGCAGTTCTTTACTGCTTTGAAAGTTCATGGGGTTCAAAGCCGTATGGTGATCTTTAAAGGGGAGAGCCACGGCTTAAGTCGCGGAGGGAAACCTAAACACCGCGTTAGAAGGTTAGAAGAGATAGTCAACTGGTTTGATACATATCTCAAAGTAAATTAATTTTATGATGGATAAAGTTTTTAACGACAGACGAAAAGAGACACGTCGCCAAGTCCTTGCGATAACTTGGCCAGTATTAATTGAGCTTTTATTAAGCTCTTTGTTTAGCATGATCGATATGATGATGTTAGGTAATATGGCGGATCAAAATTATGCCACGATTGCTGTTGCAACTGTAGGCATAGTGAACCAACCGTTATTCATCGGTATATCCATCGTGCAAGCCCTAAACATTGGTGGCACGGCTATGATCGCTCGCTTCAATGGACAGGGTAGAGAGGATCGCTTTGAAGATGTCGTCAAGCATGTCATCTTGCTGTCGGTAGGATTCCTAGCTATTCCTATTTTGATATTGGCACAAATCTTTGCCAATCCTGTCATGCGCTTTGTTGGTGCAAGTGATGACGTACTAGGTATCGGTATGCCATACTTCCGTATCGTCATGGTAGGCTTTGTCTTCCAGGCGATGAATCTTGCTATGGCCTCTGCATTAAGAGGTATTGGTGAGACCAAGACACCTATGGTGATCAATGTCTTTTGTAACCTCTTAAATGTTGGTGGTAATGCGGTCTTGATCTACGGTCTATTGGGTGCGCCAGCTATGGGTATTGTTGGTGCAGGTCTATCGACTGCAGCAAGTCACGTCATTGCCTGCCTATTGATGTTCTTCCACTTGATGTCTGGTAAGTCTAGGATTCACCTCACACGTTATAATAAATTCAAATTTGATAAAACCATCTTGGCGAACCTCGTTAAGATTGGGGTGCCTGCATCCGGTGAACAGCTGGTGATGCGCTTAGGTTTATTGCTTTTTGTCCGCATCGTTGCCTCATTAGGTGATGCTGTGTATGCAGGGCATCAAATTGCCTTGAGCATCTTAGGACTCTCATTTAATCCAGGCCAAGCCTTTGGTATAGCAGCGTCAACTTTGGTAGGACGATCGCTTGGTGAAGGGAAGCCAAAGCGAGCAGAGGAGTATGCAGTTGAAGCAAGATTCATCGGCTCCATTATCGCAGCTGTTGTAGGTCTTGCATTTATTCTCATACCAGGCCAATTGGCATCTTTATATAATCGCAATCCAGAAGTTATAATCGCCGCTTCAACTGCGCTACGTATCACGGGCTTTATCCAACCCTTCCAGTCCTCACAGTTAATACTGTCGGGTGGACTTAGAGGAGCAGGGGATACCGTGTCGACCATGGTGGCAACTACAATTGGTGTATTGCTCATCCGAGTCACGCTTGCAACCTTGTTTGTGAATGTTTTCCACTGGGGTATAGCAGGTGCTTGGATAGCAACGTTTATTGACCAATTTGTACGCTGGATATACATTAGTATTCGCTTTAAGCGAGGACAATGGAAAACTGTTAAACTCAAAGCATAAGATAGTAAACAATATAATCTTTGGAGGTAGAGATGAACAAAGAAAAACAAATGAACATTACAACTGCCGTGTTGGGTACACTTCAAGATGGGCAAGAAGTACGTTTGTATCGCATTGAAGGACCTGGTGGCACATACTTAGAGTTATCCGATCTAGGGGCTAGAATGACCCAAGCTGGTATCTTGGATAAGGATGGGCAAGTAGGACCTGTCTTACAAGATTTCGACAAAGTAGAGCTTTGGGCAGGTCCTGGTAAGAACCATGGAGCTACTTGTGGTCGCTTTGCCAATCGTATTGGTGGTGCAGCCTTTGTTTTGAATGGTGAGCGTTTTGTATTGAATGCAAATGAAAAAGGGAACACCTTACATGGAGGCTTGGAAGGTTTTAATGCGAAGGTATGGTCAGGTGAAATTCTAGATGATGCCGTACGTTTTACTTATGTCAGCCTTGATGGAGAAGAAGGTTTCCCAGGAGAATTGACCGCTACGGTTGAGTATCGTTTCGATGGTCAAAAAGTAGAGATCCTTGAGATGGCAAGCAGTACTAAGGATACAGTTATCGGGCTTTGTAACCATGCGTATTTCCAAATTGGTGGACCTAAACTACATGCATCAATATTAGACCATGAATTGACTGTCGAAGCGGATCAGTACACTGTGGTTGACGAAGCATTGATTCCTACTGGTGAACTACGCCCTGTAGCAGGTACAGCATTTGATTTTAGAAGCAAGAAGGCTATTGGTCAGGATATCGAAGCTTGCGATGAGCAAATTCATTTTGGTGGAGGCTACGACCATAACTTT
The DNA here is from genome assembly GCA_964468675.1 of uncultured Oscillospiraceae bacterium. Classification (GTDB taxonomy): domain Bacteria; phylum Bacillota; class Clostridia; order Saccharofermentanales; family Fastidiosipilaceae; genus CAYXVJ01. The sequence goes on along the minus strand of CAYXVJ010000074.1, from coordinate 3,628 downwards.
GTCCTTCGTAAAGAAGAGCGAGGCAACTTAGAGCTTGCTTCAACGCTACATGATCCAAACAGTGGCAGAACGCTTCGTTGCTACACAACGAAACCTGGGCTACAGATTTATACAGGGAATGCTGATATTGTAGATGAGGATGGAAAACTGCTGTATAAAAAGCATGGTGCAATTTGTATGGAGACTCAAGGTTTCCCGCATTCAACTGGCATGACGCATTTTCCTTCTCCTGTATTACGTCAAGGTGAGACGTATAAAGAGACTACCGTGTACGAATTTACGGTATAAACTTTAAATCTTATTAAGGCAAAAAGGTATATAGATGGAAATATTACGTGAAGAACAAGCATTTCGCATACGCAATGAAGCAAAAGAAGTGATCGCAGAGATTACCTTCCCTGAGACATTAAAGGATATTGATGTGTGGGATGTAAACCATACATGGGTTGATCCCGTCTTAAGAGGGCAAGGCATTGCATCAAAACTTGTTGTTGCTGTAGATGAAGCGGCAAGGGCAGAAGGAAAACGAATCATTGCCACCTGTCCTTACGTGATTGCTTGGTATAAACGTCATCGTGACAAGCAAGACATTATTTGTGGCCAATTGAAATAAACACTTTATTGTTTCATTAAAATTTATAAGGATCCAAGGCAAGTATTAGTCTTGGATCTTTTTTTGGATTAAAGATTGTCTTTTGTATATAAACAATACATTTAGATTCTTTAGCATAAAGCTTAATAATGATAACTATTACTGATAAGCAGTTGCTAAAATACATGATTGCATTATTTTTTATCCAATGATATACTTCTGGTGTTAGCCGATGCTAACTCGTTTTTGTGTCGAAGACATCACCTGCAAAAAGCAGAATAGAGGTAGTAAAAAGGAATGTTCAAGAAGTTTAAATATACAGTGCCCGCACTCGCTTTAGCACTTAGTATATTATTATCGGCATGTGGCCAAAACAGTGTTGATGGAGACAATACAGAATCTGATGTAAACGAAACGACTGCCACTTCAGAAGAAGTGACAGAAACAGAAGGCGTTACAGAAGAGAGCAGTATTGGAGAAACTGAAGCAGTAACAGAAGAAGAGTCGTTAACTGAAGTAGAAATTAACGACCTTCATGGCTTGGTTGTTGTACCAGTAGAGCCACAAACTGTTGTATCACTAGATAGCCGTACATTTGAAACTTTAGAAGCGTGGGGCATCAAGCTTGCTGCAGCACCAAAAGCTGTTATGCCAGCTGACAGTGTTTATGTTGATGATGAAAGCGTACTAGATATCGGTAATCACCGTGAACCCAATTTAGAAATCGTTGCAGCTGTTGAGCCTGATCTCGTCATTATTGGTCAACGTTTTGCTAACTACTACGAAGAGATCAAAACACTCGTACCTGATGCAGTTGTTATTGATTTAAACTTTGATGTATCTGAAGCAGCAGCAACACCAGGTGAGAATCTAACAAACGGTTTAAAGAACGCTACATTAAACCTAGGTAAGATTTTTAACAAAAATACTGAGGCCGAAGCTCTAGTCACGGAATTAGATGACGTGATTGAAGAGGTAAGATCAGCTTACAACGGCAGCGACACCATTATGAGTGTCATTGTCTCTGGTGGAAACATCGGACATTCAGCACCACTATCTGGTCGTGTCTTCGGACCTATGTATGAGATTTTCGATTGGGAGCCTTCCTTGCTCGTTGAAGATTCAACATCAGACCATCAAGGCGATAACATCCATGTAGAGGCAATTGCTCAAGCCAATCCAGATTGGATCTTAGTATTAGACCGTGATGCAGCTGTTTCATCTACCGAAGATGCAGTACCAGCACAAGACATTATTGATAACGCGGAAGCACTTCAAAATACAACCGCCGTTAAAGAAGATCGTATTGTATATGCACCGAATGATACCTATACAAACGAATCGATACATACATTTATTGAGCTGTTTAATACGCTCGCAGACGCCTTCAGGTAATATAAAGGGATTAGATGTCGACATGATACAAATGAATGACTCTGGGGAGATGAAGAAATCTCCCCAGGGTTTTAAAATGAAGACTATATGGAACTTGCCATTTCTCATAGCAGTAATATGTGTTCTGACCTTAAGTGTAATTTCACTTTTCACAGGAGCATATGACATTATGGGCCAAGACGATGGCTGGAATATGTTCTTCATTACAAGAGTACCGAGAACCGCGGCTTTGATGTTAGCAGGTAGTGCCATGTCCATATGTGGATTGGTGATGCAGCTATTAACACAAAATCGCTTTGTAGAACCAACCACAACAGGAACGATTGAATGGGCGGGCTTAGGTTTGCTCTTTGTCTATGTACTGGTACCAGCTCCAACCATGGTCCAGCGCATGACAGGCTCCATTCTTTTTTCATTCGTGGGTACTATGATTTTCTTCCTTTTACTAAGAAAAGTAAGGCTTAGATCATCACTGATTGTACCGATTATTGGCATTATGCTAGGAGCTGTTGTATCTGCTTTTTCAACCTTTTTGGGTTTAGTGTTCAATATGACTCAAAACATTGAGGCATGGTTCCAAGGATCATTTGCACCGATCGCTCGTGGCAGATATGAGTTCTTATGGTTTATCATCATCATCACGATTGTGATTTATCTGTATGCAGATAAATTGACTGTCGCAGGTTTAGGTGAAGATATTGCTACAAACTTAGGCCTTAATTACAACCTTACCTTAATCATTGGTACGGCCTTGGTTGCGATCGCAGTCGGCATCGTGTCAGCTGTCATTGGTAACCTGCCCTTTTTAGGCTTAATTGTGCCCAACATCGTCTCGATGTTTAGGGGAGACAATTTAAAAGAAAATCTTCCTTGGGTTGCAATTGTTGGTATGGGTACCGTGATGCTGAGCGATATTGTATCCAGAAAAATCATTGAACCGTTTGAAGTCCCTGTATCTTTGATACTGGGTACTGTAGGAGCCATTGTATTCATTACCATCTTACTAAGACAAAGAAGGAGGCGCACATGAGTCAGATTCATCAAACTGTCATGATTAAAAAGGTCGAAACGACATTGTCCACCAGTGCGTTTCGTTCAAAGAAAGACCGTAAAAGGTATTGGATTTTATTAAGCATCTTTGTTGTCTTAGGTTTATTTGCTACCTATGGTTTATTGGTCTATAACAATCCAGTACCGATTACTTCTTCATCGTTTATTCCGGTTGTTAAGCGTCGCTTTAACGCTATTGTTGCCATGTTAATTGCAGCTACTTGTCAAAGCCTGGCAACGGTTGCTTTCCAATCGGTGACGAGTAATCGAGTCATTACACCATCTTTACTAGGTTTTGAAGCACTATATTCAACCATACAAACGAGTACCATCTTCTTCTTTGGGGCATCCACCTTGATTGCATTTAGCACAGCATCATCGTTTATCTTTCAAGTTCTAGCCATGGTCGTTCTCTCGTTACTATTATATGGCTGGTTATTGACAGGGAAGTATGCTGATTTGCAATTGATGCTACTAGTTGGTGTCATACTGGGTACAGGTCTTCGTTCAGTATCAAGCTTTATGAGGCGTTTACTTGCACCATCTGAGTTTGATATCTTACAAGCACGTTTATTTGGCTCTGTAAACAAT
>CAYXVJ010000073.1:0-10700 GCA_964468675.1 uncultured Oscillospiraceae bacterium | reverse complement strand
TTTCCATATTGAACCAACCTTTGTAGTGGCACACATAGTGCTATAGTGGCTTGCTGGCAATTCCTCTTTGCTGCTTATAAGTATCCGTCAAATCAGCTTCTTTCTCGTTTCTTATATACTTTTCGAGAATAACTAACAGCTAGAAGATTTTGAGGAGTAGTTTGACTGAAGAATTTGAACTACAAGCATGCTGAGTCAAGATTTATATTAGAGGGATCCATATTAGAACGTACTGATTTTCCTTGCTGATTTTCCTTGAATTGATTTTCATGATACAATCGGTTGTTACGTTTATTATTAAATCCATATTGAGGTTTCCATACATGATCACAGTTAATAATTTGAGTTTAAGCTTTGCTGACGTAAAGCTCTATGAGCACGTCAATTTAAAATTCACAGCAGGTAACTGCTATGGTGTCATCGGTGCGAACGGAGCTGGTAAGTCCACCTTCTTGCGCATCTTATCTGGTGACTTAGAGCCTAGCGCTGGCCAAGTTGTTATGGATCCTCTATCGAGGCTAGCAACATTGGAGCAAAACCGCTTTGCTTTTGAGGATGTGGATGTCATGACGACCGTCTTGATGGGTCATCAGCGCCTCTACGAGATCAGCCGTCAAAAAGATGAGTTATACATGAAAGAAGACTTCAGCGAAGAAGACGGTATTTTAGCCGGCGACTTAGAAGCTGAATTTGCTGAATTAGGTGGTTGGGAAGCAGAAGCTGAAGCATCTAGTCTTTTACAAGGCTTGGGTGTAGATGAATCTTTATTCTCAACATTAATGGCAGAACTTCATGAGCGAGATAAGGTGAAGGTCTTATTAGCCAAAGCACTTTTTAAAACGCCTGACGTCCTTCTCTTAGATGAGCCGACCAACGGTTTGGATGTACATACCACCGAGTGGCTTAGTGAATTCATCATCGACTATCCACACACTGTTATTGTGGTATCACATGACCGTTACTTCTTAAATAAGGTTTGTACACATATTTGTGATGTTGACTTTGGTAAGATCTCCCTCTTTGCAGGTAACTACGATTTCTGGAAACAGTCATCTGAGCTTGCAGCACGTCTCATGGCTAAGCACAATGCAGCTAGAGAAGATAAGATTAAGGACTTACAAGCCTTTATCGCAAGGTTTAGTGCGAATGCGTCGAAGTCTAGACAGGCTACCTCCAGAAAGAAGATCTTAGATAAGATTACGATCGATGACATTCGTCCTTCTTCACGTAAGTATCCCTTCGTGGCTTTCTCGCCTGATCGTGAGATCGGCCAAGAGCTCTTAAGCGTACAAGACTTATCTTATACATCTGAAGGCGTAAAGCTCTTTGACCACATCAGCTTCACTTTGGATCGTGAAGATAAGGTTGCCTTCTTAGCAGATAACGACAGATCCTTGATGGCTTTCTTAGATGTCTTAGCAGGGGAAGTAGAGCCCGATAGTGGCAAGATTCGCTGGGGTATCACCACTTCATTATCTTACTTGCCTCGTGATGCATCTTCAGCGTTTGAAGATCCTGATCAGAGTATTTTGGATTGGTTAAGGCAATATGCGCCTGACGATCAAAAGGATGATACATCCATTAGAGCGCTCTTGGGTCGTATGCTCTTTAGCGGGGATGAAGTGCATAAAAAGTTAGGTGTCCTATCTGGTGGTGAGAAGGTTCGTTGTTTGCTATCGCGCCAGATGTTATCGAAAGCAAATGTACTGTTACTGGACGATCCAAGTAACCACTTGGACTTAGAATCGATCACCAGCTTGAACGATGGTTTGATTGCTTTCAAAGGTTCAGTCTTGTTTTCCTCACATGACCATGAGTTTATTCGGACGATTGCCAACCGCATTATCTATATTTCACCACATGGTATGGTGGATCAAGTGGGGATGGATTACACATCTTTTGTTGAAAGTGAGAGTGTACAACGTAAAATTGACGCTTTACGTTCACTGGGCGTAAATTAGCGTGAAGTATAAATGCGGATCGGGTAGATACATTTGTAAACCTGTAGGTCTCATTAAAAATTAGATAATTCTTGAAGTAGATAACTCCAAAGAGCCAAGGTTGAAACAAAATTTTGGCTTTTTCTCTGTCGTTTGAACAATATGACTATGATTCACGTGTGAAAGGATACATATTCTAAGGCAAATAAATTGATCAGTGGTATACTATTATGACGATTCGAGATGAAGCAATCGTGGATAGTTAGTGTAAGCAAACATGTAGTTAATTATGCAAAAGTTAAAGGAACGTAAAGTCTGTACCTTTACTTTGTTAACAAGCTTTGCTAGAATAATACGGTGGTTTTGCCACGGTAGTAGCTAGGAGGTTTCAATGGCAACAAAAAGTAAGAAAAAGAGGTGGCGATTACATCGAGATGATGTAGAGCTGACATTCCTTGCATTACCAACAGCTGTGTGGTTTTTGCTTTTCAGCTATCTGCCCATGGTAGGTATTATCATTGCATTTAAGAATTATCGCGTGAACCCACACCATGGATTCTTTTATAACTTGTTTAATTCCGAGTGGAGTGGACTAGAGAACTTCTCCTTCCTCTTCCGTACACCAGATGCACAGCGCATGATCCTGAATACTTTAGGATATAACGTGATCTTTATTGCTTTGGGTACGATCTTACCTGTTATATTGGCCTTAATGTTCCACGAGATGCGTGGACAACGCTTAAAGAAGGTCACACAGACCATGATCTTCTTGCCACACTTCCTATCTTGGGTTGTTGTGAACTATTTCGTGTTCGCCTTCTTATCACCAGATAAGGGTTTAGTGAACAGCATCATTCAACAGTTTGGTGGCGATCCAATCTCATGGTATAACGAACCGAAGTATTGGCCATTCATCTTTATCTTTATGAATAGCTGGAAGGGTGTAGGTTATGGTTCAGTCATTTATCTTGCAGCCTTATCCGGTATTGATGCGACCTTCTATGAAGCAGCGATGATTGACGGTGCGACAAAGTGGCAGCAGATGAAATTCATTACCTTGCCACAACTTAAATCACTAGTCATTATTATGCTGATCTTGTCGCTCGGCGGTATTTTCCGTTCGAACTTAGATCTCTTCTACCAGTTACCAAGACGTGTCGGACAATTATATGATGTCTCGATTACGATCGACGTATATGTCTTTAATGCAACGATCGGTAGCGGTAACTTTAAGCTTGGTACTGCGGCGAACTTCCTGCAATCTGTTGTAGGCTTCATCTTCGTCGTTGGTTCTAACCTGGTCATTCGTAAGATTGAGCCAGAATCAGCATTATTCTAGGGGGAGGATGTCATGGCTAAGAAAGTAACAACCTATGAAACAGGTTTAGATAAGTTTAACCGTGTATCACCTGGCGTGAATGTCATCGTCACCATTGGTGTAGTGCTACTAGCAATCAGCTGTATCGTACCGCTCTTGCTTGTTTTAGGGGTTTCAGTCAGTAGTGAAGACTCCATCATGAGAAATGGATACCAATTCATCCCAGAAGAGTTCTCAATGGTTGCCTATAAAGCGATCTTCTCAGCTGGTGGTGGTATCTTAAGGTCCCTTGGTGTATCTGTGTTCTTAACCATTGCAGGTCTCTTAACAGGTCTTGCATTGAACACAACCATGGCTTACAGCTTGTCGAGACCTAACTTTAGATTCAAGCGTTTCTTTACAATCTGGATTTTAATTCCAATGTTGTTTAGTGGTGGTATGCTACCGTTTTACATCATCGTGGCACAGGTGCTGAACTTAAGAGACAGCTTATGGTCGATTATCCTCGTCATGGCTGTATCCAGTTACAACATCATTATCCTAAGAACGTTCTTTAAGAACACCATTCCAGACAGTATTGTTGAGTCTGCAGAGATTGATGGTGCAAACCAGCTCTTGATCTTTACAAGAATTGTATTGCCACTGTCACTTCCTGTACTAGCAACAATCGGTCTGATGCTAGCCTTCGGCTATTGGAACGACTGGTATAACGCCAGACTCTTTATTTCCAACAGTAGCCTATGGCCTCTACAGTTACTCTTGATGAACATTCAAGATAACATTGAATGGTTAAGACAAAACATGAACCAATTAGGCGCGGGAGCCATCGGTTCAATCGATATCCCAAGCGAGAGTGTACGTATGGCGATCGTTATCGTAATCGTATTACCTATCGCTTCTATCTACCCGTTCTTCCAACGTTACTTCATCTCCGGTTTAACAATCGGTGCTGTTAAGGGTTAAGAAGAACAACTATTAACTTTGATTTATACCCGTTTGGGTGTGAATAATCTTTATTACCTTTTCTCTGTAAAGAGAAAAACGATCTAGGAGGATCTGAAAGAATGAAGAAATTAGCTAGAGTAACATCACTCGTTATTGCATCTGCAATGACCTTGTTACTGGCAGCTTGTGGAGGCGGTGGCACAGCTACTGATCCCACAGGCAACGGCAGTGATCCAGAAAATACCGATGGACAACAAGAAGTTGTCACGCTTGACTACTGGACCATCGGTGGTGAGCCAGGTGACCTGAAAATGGTTAACGATGCCATCAACGAGTATGTTCGTGAAGAAATCGGTGTTGAAGTAAACATCCACTACAGTGACTGGGGTGCCTACGGCGACCGTCTAACCACAATGCTGAACACACAAGAAGCTTATGACATTGCATTTGGTGCAAGTATTGGCGATTACGCAAGCCATGCACAAAATGGTATGTTCGCAGATTTGAAAGGTTCACTTGAGACCGTCGCAAAAGATCTTTACGACTACATCCCAGAAGAGCTCTGGACATCCATGACTCTACCAAACGGTGAGATCTATGGTATACCAGCTTACAAAGACTCATCAATGACACAATACCTCATCTACGATAAAGCTATGCTTGAAACACTAGGCTTTACTAAGGAAGACTTTGCTGGCGTTGGCGAATTAGAGCCACTCCTCGAAGCTTACAAAGCAGAATGGCCAAACCAATACCCATTACTCTTAAACCAAGATGGTATTGATGGTATGTTAAGTGGCTACGAGCCAATTTCTGGCCGTGTTGTTGCTAAGTTCGGTACAACAGAAGCTGTTAACCTCTATGCACAAGATGACATTGTTGAACTCTTCCATCTCATGCGTAAGTGGAACGAAGCAGGTTACATTAACCCAGATGCAAACACATTGACAGAGCACGGTTTGAAGGCTCAAATCTTTGTTGCACAAGGTTTCCCAGGTGCAGATGCAAACTGGTCCGGTAACCAAGGTTTTGACGTTGTATCACAACCATTTGCTGGCCCAATCTACACCAACCAATCCGTACAAGGTTCATTCACAGTCGTATCTGCTGCTTCAACAAAAGTTGATAAGGCAGTTGAGTACCTCATGCTTCAAAACATCGACCCAGTCGTACGTAACTTGATGGCATTCGGTATCGAAGATACACACTATGAGAAGACCGGTGACACAACCATCGTGAAGCTACCAGCTGATGAGCGCTACTCAGTGCCAGCATACAGCCAAGGTACATTCTTCACCATGTTCACCATCGATCCAAACCCAGCCAATCAGTGGGATCTCGTTAAAGAGCAAAACGAAGAGGCTGTAGGTTCACCATTACTCGGTTTCGTCTTTGACCCATCTCCAGTTGAAGGTCAAATCGCAGCACTTGCAAACACCAACTCCAAGTACCACGGTACATTGATGACTGGTTCAGCAGATGTTGATTCAACACTTGAGTCACTCTACGCAGAGCAAGATGCAGCAGGTCTCCAAGAGATCATTGACGAGGCACAAAGCCAGATCGACGCATGGTTAGACTCTATTGGCTAATCAGCGAGACAAGCTTACCTTAGCGTGCTAAAGTAAACATATGAAGGCCGACTTTCGAGCATAAAGCTCGGAGGCCGGCCTTTAATTCTATGAGGAGCGTACATAAATATGGATCGATACTTGAACCGTGATTTGGATAGTAAGGCACGTGCCAAAGATCTCTTAGATAGACTTAATGTTAAAGAAAAAGTTGGTCAACTGAATCAATCGCTATATGGCTTTCGTTCGTTTGATTTAGAAGACGGAGAAGCAAAACTTACAGAAGAGTTCCATGCTGCTTGTAAAGAATTCGGTGGATTGGGTACACTCTATGGTTTATATAGAGCTGACCCTTGGACTGAGAGAAGTTTCGATAACGGCCTGGATAGACGACAGATGGTAAGTCTATATAACGAGGTACAAGAAGCTGTAATGAGTGCTTCTCGTTTTAAAATTCCAGCACTCTTTAGTCAAGAAGCACCACATGGGCCTAACCAATTGGATGGCTATCTCTTACCGGTAAACTTAGCTGCAGGTGCAGCCTTTAATCCAGAGCTGTATCAAAAAGCTTGTAAGGTTGCTGGAGAAGAACTTCGAGAGTCAGGTGTGCATCTAGCTTTAGTAGCTATGCTCGATGTCCTTCGCGATCCTCGTTGGGGTAGAAGTGAAGAGTGTTATTCTGAAGATCCATATCTTTCTTCTCTTTATGCCGCTGCAGGTACAAAGGGTTATATGGAAGGCGGCACAGACGTGGTTGCTAAGCACTTTGCTGCCCAAGGTGAAGGTACAGGCGGAGTTAATGCCTCGTCAGCACGTATTGGTGAGCGTGAACTTCGTGAAATCCATGTGCCACCCATGGCTGCTGCAGCCAAAGCTGGTGCAATGGGCGTCATGGCTGCTTACAATGAGATCGATGGAGTCTTCTGCCATGCCAATCCATGGCTCTTGAAGACCTTACTTCGCGATGAGTTAGGCTTTAAGGGTATCGTTATGGCAGACGGTATCGCTATTGATAACTTGAACCTTGTTACAGGGGATGTAGTTGAGTCTGCCAAGTTAGCACTTGAGTCAGGCGTAGACATGAGCCTTTGGGATGAAGCATTCACTCGGCTAGAAGAAGCAGTAGAGCGTCATCCAGACTTATTAGAGCGTTTAGACGAAGCCTGCCTTCGTATTTTAGAGTTAAAGTTTAGTAGCGGTTTATTTGATAATCCTCTATTAAAGATTGATGAAGTTAAGATCTACGATGTAAACGAGCATCCAGAAGCCTTAGATCTTGCTCGTGAATCGATCGTACTGCTCAAGAATGAAAATAGTGTTTTACCTTTAAACGAAGATGAGATAAAGACACTTGCCGTCATCGGGCCTCATGTACGTGACATCTATACCCTTTGTGGAGACTATTCGCCATATCTTGACCCGAAGCGTTATTCTAGTATTGCTGATCGTTTGGCAGAGCGTGCGACTGTACTTGTTGAAGAAGGATCTGGTATTCGTAACCGTAACCCAGAAGCCTTAGAGCATGCCAAAGAGTTAGCCAGTCAAGCTGACGCAGTCGTTTTAACTTTGGGTGGATCGTCTAGTCGCTTCGGTGAGTCCGTCTTTATGGCTAACGGCGCATTAGCAGGAACTGTAGGTGATGTTGATTGTGGTGAAGGTGTGGATGTAGGTGATATTAGCCTAAGTCCTGCTCAATTAGAGCTCTTCGATCTGATGCAGAAGGTCACAACAGAGAAGAGTATCCCTCTTATCGTTGTCGTCATTGGTGGTAGGCCATACGCGATTCCAGAAGTAGCAGAACATGCGGATGCTCTTTTATACAGCTTCTACCCAGGTCCAGATGGAGGACTTGCAATTGCGGATGTGTTATATGGTTTAGCTCCTTCAGGGCGTTTACCTGTTACATTACCGCGATCAACGGCGCAACTACCCATTCACTACAACCATAAGACTTCATACAAACCTCGCTATGCAGATCAGGAGGCAACGCCACTGTTTGAATTTGGTGCAGGTATAACGTATTCAACGTTTGAGCTAGAGTCAGCTGAACTGTCCAAAGATGAGATTAGGGCAGATGAAACAGTAATGCTTAGCGTGAAGATGAAGAACACAGGCCTAGTTGATGCAGCAGCTGTACCACAGCTGTATACAAGACGTGGTCGTTCAACGGTTGTGCCTCGCATTCGTGAATTGAAGGCGTTCGAAAAGGTCTTCATTCCAGCAGGAGAGACCAAGACAATCGAGTTGACACTTGCCGCAGACGATCTAAAGATCTGGAGCTTAAACAAGACGTGGGAACTAGAAACAGGGACAGTAAAACTAGACCTTCGTGATTCAGGTGAGAGCCTATGGACTTCAGAGTTGAAGGTAAAAGCTTAATATATAGCGAATAACAGCATAAGAGCAATTAAATAGTCTGGAATACTCCTGGTTTTTAAACAACTGGGAGTATTTTTTCTTAAATATTGCTATGATGTAAGTACCATAGATAGCATGGCCGATCGATTCAATGACACGAAAGCGAGGAATTGAAATGAGATACGGGTACTTTGATGATGAGCGTAGGGAATATGTCATTACTACGCCCAACACACCTCAACCATGGATTAACTATCTGGGCAATCGCGCATTCTTTAGTTTAATCTCGAATACTGCAGGTGGCTACTCCTTCCATACGGACGCGAAATTAAGGCGCATCACGCGCTATCGCTATAACAATGTGCCGGTGGATATGGGTAGTCGTTTTTTCTATATTCGAGACGGTAAGGATGTGTGGAGCCCTACCTATAAGCCAAGTGAGATAGAGCTCGATGGTTATAGTTGTAGACATGGTATGGGTTATACCATAATCAGTGGCGAGAAGAATGATGTTGAAGCAAACATCAGCTTCTTTGTACCGATTGATGCAGATTGTGAGATCCAGCATGTCGTCTTAAGAAACCATAGTGACGAGGTTAAAGAGCTCAGTTTCTATGGTGCAGTAGAATGGTGCTTATGGAATGCAGTTGACGATACGACGAACTACCAAAGAAATTTAAGTATTGGTGAAGTTGAAGTCGAAGAAGGCACAATCTACCATAAGACTGAATATCGTGAACGTAGAAACCACTATGCGTTCTACCATACGACAGCGAAGACCAGTGGTTTTGACACAGATCGAGATAGCTTCTTAGGTAAAGGAGTATCTTGGGATAAGGCAGAAGCTATCCATGGTGATGGATGTAAGAATTCAGTTGCTAGTGGATGGTATCCCATTGCAGCTCATGAGATACCTGTATCTTTAGAGCCAGGTCAAAGCTTAGAATTTAGCTTTATTCTTGGCTATGCAGAGAATCCAAAAGACGATAAATGGGAGAAGGATCAAGTCATTAAGAAGACTGGAGCCAAGGATCTGATCTTGCGCTTTAGTAAGCAAGAGGCAATCGATGAAGCCTTCTTGGATCTGAAAAACTATTGGACCGATTTACTATCGAATATACAAGTCAATACAAAAGAAGCAAAGCTTGATCGTATGGTGAATATCTGGAACCAATACCAGTGTATGGTTACCTTCTTCATGAGCAGAAGTGCAAGTTACTATGAGACAGGTACAGGACGAGGCATGGGCTTTAGAGACAGCTGCCAAGATCTATTTGGTGTGCTCCACATGATCCCCGAACGTGCACGTGAGCGCATCATTGACATCGCATCGATCCAATTTGAAGATGGTAGCACCTACCACCAATACCAGCCATTGACCAAACGCGGTAATGCAGATATTGGAGGCGGTTTTAATGACGATCCGCTTTGGCTCGTGGCATGTACAACTGCTTACATTAAAGAGACGGGTGATTACACCATCTTAGACGAGCCTGTTCCATTTGATAACGTAGAAGGTTCTGAAGTACCTCTCTTAGAACACTTAAAGCGAAGTGTCCACTATACAATGAATAACCAAGGACCACATGGCTTGCCACTAATCGGTCGTGCAGACTGGAACGATTGCTTGAACCTAAACTGCTTCTCCGATGAACCAGGTGAGAGTTTCCAAACAGCAGCAAACTTTGAAAGTGGTAAGGCGGAAAGTGTCTTTATTGCTGCTATGTTCGTGAAGTACGGTAAAGCCTATGCTGAACTATGTAGGAGGCTTGATCTAAACGATGAAGCAGAATTAATAGAAAAAGAAGTCTTACGCACACATGAAGCAATTGAGACTGTTGGCTGGGATGGCGAGTGGTTTATCCGTGCCTTTGACGCATTTGAAAATCCGGTTGGCAGCCATGTCTGTGAAGAAGGTCAGATCTATATTGAACCTCAAGGGTTTGCCGTTATGGCAGGTGTTGGTATAGACAATGGCTATGCCAAGAAGGCGTTGGATAGTGTTGAAGAAAGGCTTGCCAATCCATATGGCATTCAACTACTTAATCCTTGCTACACGAAGTATCACTTGGAGTTGGGTGAGATTTCTAGTTATCCGCCAGGATATAAAGAGAATGGTGGCATCTTCTGCCACAATAACCCATGGATTACGATTGCTCATACGAGAATTGGTCAAGGTAATGAAGCATTTGAGTCGTACAGAAAGATTGCACCAGCCTTCATTGAAGATATCAGTGAGATTCATCAGACAGAACCATACGTCTACAGCCAGATGATCGCAGGGCGTGAAGCAAAGAACTATGGCCAAGCAAAGAATAGTTGGCTAACAGGTACGGCTGCCTGGACATTCGTTAGTATTGCAGAAGCTATACTAGGTATTCGAGCAGATTACGATGGATTACTTGTGAACCCTTGTCTTCCAGATTTCCTTGAGGAACTAACTGTGACTAGACGATTCCGTGGTAAGACGTACAAGATCCACATCAAGAATGAAAAGCAAGGCAAGACCAGTTTAAGTGTAAACGATGAAGCTTTATCCTCACCATACATTCCTTTAGATTTAACCAG
>CAYXVJ010000072.1:0-10797 GCA_964468675.1 uncultured Oscillospiraceae bacterium | reverse complement strand
CCCTTCGCGGAAGAAGTAGTACTTGCCGTATGGCCCATCAGGATCCTTCAAGGCCTCTTGGAACCACTTATGCTCATCTGATGTATGGTTTACGACTAAATCCATAATGAGCTTCATGCCTCGTTTATGGACCTCTTCGAGCAAACGATCAAAGTCTTCCATCGTGCCCATCTCTTCCATAATTTTATGGTAATCACGGATGTCATACCCGTTATCGTCGTTTGGAGAATCGTAAATAGGCGACAGCCAAAGTGCATCAACACCTAAGTCCTCTAGATAGTCTAATTTACTTAAGATGCCATTAAGATCCCCAATACCATCTCCATTACTATCTTGAAAAGATCTGGGATAGATCTGATAGAACACTGCTTCCTTCCACCAATAAGCTTTACTTTCTTCTGTTCCCTCTTTAGGTAGATCCGTCTCACTGTTGAATAAGTTATATGCTGTTTCAAAAAAGCTGCTACTGACACGAGTGCCTACCAAGCGCTTGATGTGACCAAGTTTCAAACGCCTCACAAGTGCGTTGTCCACCAGTTTAAAGGATTTACCCATCTGTAAGAGTACCTTTGCCACTACATCGTGGCCTACAGGGTGGTCTAGTAAATCACCAATCGTGCTCTGATCACTAATTTGCATCAATCCATTTCCTTTCTGCTTCAATATTATCTGCTACGATCTTTTCATAGAAAACTTCATCGATCTTATAAAAACGCTTCATCACAGCAAAACAAATCAAAATCAAGACAACTGGGATGAGCATCATAAAGATTTTTAACACATCTGCATCACGGCTTGTGAGATCTTGACTTGATTCTGACCCTTGTATGTTCGCAGCAAAGAGCGAAATACCGAGTAAGGTGTTAGCCATTGCATTCGACACTTTATAAATCAACGGTTGTAAGGAGAAGGTTACACTTTCGTTTCTTCTACCAAACTTCCACTGCCCATACTCTACGGCATCAGCGATATACAGCAGCATTAACAATTGAATGAAGGATTGGCCGACGAAGATCAAAACACCTGCAATACCAATGAATAGCATGTCCATCGGTGCAAAGTAAAAGCCAATGTAGCCTAAAACAACCAGTCCAATTCCTAAATTGAACACCTGTGCTCGTTTCAAGCGCTTCGTTAAGAATGGGAAGATCGTCAAACCTAAGATTTGGGATATACCCAAAACCATAGCAAAGATAGCATACATATTCTCATCGCCATAAACATATTTAAAATAGTAAATGCCAAGGCTTGTGGTCAATGTATAACCACCCATAAACATCAACATGGCAACCGTGATGACAAGCAACTGATCGTTTCGAAAGATCAAACGAAAGAGATCTGAAAACTTGGTTTTCTCAGCATCTGCTAATACCACAGTCTCTTCTTTAGCAAAGATCAATGTGATCGCTTGGAAGGCTAGCATAATGATGGCGACAACTACGGCTAAAATCAGCCAAGCACGTTGTAAACTGCCGACCTGCTCTCCTATGGCATTCGTGACTGGGACAATGGCTACAACTAAGGCAAACATACCAACGCTGGCACAAATACGTGCGATCGAACCAATCTTTTCTCGCTCCTTTTGAGATCTAGATAGAGCTGGGATCATGGACCAAAATGAGATGTCATTAGCAGTAAAGGAAACCTCCCAGCCAAGATAAACAATGGTGAATACCACTGCATACGCTGCACCTTTTAAGCCTGTGTCAACAAACATAAAGACATGAAAGATGGACCAAATTAAGGCGCCTCCAAACATCCAAGGTTTAAATTTACCCCAACGTGACTTTGTGTTATCAACAAGTGTGCCCATGAATGGATCGTTCACACCATCAAAAATACGCATCACCACAATGATGGTCGTTATAATTGCAAGGGTACTATCTGTGACGCGTAGCACATCGGTCACATAGAACATCAGATACATGGTGACCATAGTCACCGCCATATCCCGTCCAACAGTACCTAAGCCGAAGCCCAAACGATTTCGCCATGGACTTACAACACGAGCCTTAGAATCCAACTCTTTTTGCATAAGAACGATCCTCTTTTCATTTTATATTGTTATCTTACATGATTTTTAAACATGCTAGATAGCATTTAGCCGATCGGATGCCGAAATAGTCAGAGATAAAATCTTAAGACATTATTAAATAACGCATCTTCTTTGAAGCGTTTGCTATAATTGCAAACAAAGATACACATCACTGCAGGAGGTATTTTCATGTCTGACGATAAACGATTCGATGACAACAATATGAATGAAGATGAAATGAGAGATCTAGATAGCGAGCCTCAGATTGAAGAGAGTCAGGATACACCTGATCCGTCCACACAATCTGTCTATGGTCGTCCAGATGAGGACCCTCAACATTCAACAGAAAAGTCTTACTACGATGCACCTAATTACCAGGCACCACCAAGTGGACAAGCATACCAAGCTCCTTATGGACAAGGCTATCAGCAGCCTTATCAAGCACCATATGGACAGCAACATCAAACGCCTTATGCTCAGCCTTATGGTTATGTACCACCATCAGAAGTCCTCTTGATGGAATATCCAGGTCAAGAAAAACGCTTGGTACGCCTCGCGTCTCGTGGTGCACGATTTGGTGCCTACTTAATTGACTCCATCATCTGCGGCATACCCTCAACGATTCTTGCCATCATCATCATGGTGAATTTTTTCAACAATATTTTTGGTGCCACATCTCCTCTTTGGGGTAACGTAAATCCGATAACAGGTGAGATGATCATTGACGAACGCTTCATCGAAGCAAATTGGAACTTCTTTGCTAACTTCTTTATCTGGATGCTCATCTTGGTCTTAATCTCTTTGGTCATACAAGTTGTATACTATGGCTTGATTCCTATCTGGACCAATGGTCAGACATTAGGCAAGAAGATGCTCAGTTTAAGAGCAGTTAATGAATCCGGACACTACCTAACGACTGGCGGCCACTTATTAAGAGGTTTAGTTGGCTTTGTTCTCTTGTCACTGGTGACGAGCAGCACCACTATATTAATCTCTGCCATTATGGTCTTAGTAACGGATAAACGTCAGGGAATCCACGACTTTATTGCAAACAGTGTTGTAATAAGTGAAAAACCATTCTAAAATAGTAGGTATGAAGTAAGGGTAGCTGGTCTGGACGGTCCATTTGGACAAGAAGGGCCAGCTTCTTTTTATCCTTATGCACATTGAAATGTGGCATAATAAGAGTACTAATTGGCTCTAACTAGGAGGATAGTCGGGATGAAGCAACATATAGTGGACGTATTAGCCGAAGCAAAAGAATCATCACAACGGTTAATCCGCCTCTTCTTACCCGTTCTCATTGAACAATTCTTCATCACCATTATGGCTGTCATCAATACGATGCTTGCCTCTCGCTTAGGACCTAGTGCCATTTCTGCTATCGGTACCGATGGCACCATTATCAACGTGGCTATCTCCGTATTTAGTGCACTGTCCATCGGTGGCACCGTTGTTGTCGCTCAATACACAGGACGCGGTGAACACCATAAAGCAAACCAAGCAACCGCACTTGCCCTATCAGCTACGACCATCATCAGCGTTGTGATCACTACCCTAGTCTTTATTTTCAGACGCAACATCATCATGGGTTTATTCGGAGAAGCAGAGGCAGATGTACTCACATATGCTGTCCAATACTTAAGCATTGTCGTCTTTTATTTCATCCCTGTTGCAATAACTACCATGGGCTTTGGTATCCTTCGGGGTGCAGGTGACGTGAAAACACCGATGCTGATCTCAACGTTTATGAATGTCCTAAACGTTTTACTGGGTTGGATTCTCATCTATGGTTACGATATTCCCTTCTTATGGACTCGCCTTCAATTCGATGGCTTTGGTGTCAGAGGTGCTGCAATCGCCCTCTTGTCTGCCCAAACCATCGGTATGAGTCTCGTTTTATTTGTCCTCTTCAGAGGTAACCGCAACATTAAACTAAGAGACAAGACACTCTTTCGTTTCGACGGCAGTATGCTCAAGCGCATCTTTGGCTTAGGTGTGCCTGCCGGTGCAGAGCAACTCATGTTCAATGGCGGTAAACTCTTAGTCCAAACCTTCATCATGGCTTTAGGCACAACTGCTATTGCAGCAAATGCTGTGGTGAACTCAGCAACCATGCTTATATTGGCACCTGGTTCTGCCCTCTCCATTATCGCCACAACCCTAGTTGGTCAGACCTATGGTTCAGGGAACAAAGAACAAACAAAGAAGATGCTTAAGTTCATCTTCGCTGCAAGTGTAGTCCTCTTACTGCTCTCCACATTAATCTTCTTACCTTTAAGAAGACCGCTTTTAAGCCTATACACGAGTGATACGGCCACATTAGAAGCCGCAATCCCTCTCTTTACTACGTATTTGATTGTCATGCCCTTATTCTGGGCTCCATCCTTTGTGATTCCAGCAGGACTTCGTGGTGCTGGCGATGTTCGCTTCACCATGATCATCTCCATCATCAGCATGTGGCTCTTTAGAATCTTGTTTAGCTACATCTTCGCCATTGTCTTTAACTGGGGCGTCATCGGTATTTGGCTTGCAATGTACCTCGATTGGATTGGAAGAGGCTCGATGTTTGTTCCACGTATGCTTGGGAACAAGTGGCTGCAGCGGCGTACGATAGATTAAATATCCTTGCTCCAATTCCAAGGATAATCTCTATTCTTGAGAGACATGGTCTACTGATGTATACCTCTATTTTCCATAACAAAAGCATCTGTAATAAATATTGAATGTGCTACACTAGACTTGTTCGATAAGTCATTTTACTTATCGTGACAGAGTAGATCGAATCGCGTTAAGTGCCGGGGAATGGGAAGTTGACCTCGGACGAAAGGCAAAGCCTGCGGTGATCGATCGCATCCGCTGTCACATAGGGCGTTAAAACCTTCTATGTGAACAGATTTGATCATAGGAGGTCATCATGAGCATTTCACCCGTTAAAACAACTGGCAGCAGGGCTGCTGACCGCATGCGCATCTATAAACTTGCCTTAGGTGCACTATTCATCTCTTTATCCATAGTCTTGACACGCTACGCATCAATCATGCTCCTACCAACAATTCGCGTTGGTTTTGGTAGCATACCTATCCAAATAGCAGGCATCATCTTAGGACCAATATCCGGTACTTTAGTGGGTTTAGTGGCAGATCCTTTGGGCTTTATATTAAATCCTCAAGGTACCTATCACCTAGGTTTTTTACTAAGCTCAGCACTAAATGGCTTTATTCCTGGCTGTATCAGCTATGGTCTCATCTTCTTAATCCAAAAAGATGAGCGCTTACAAAAGAAGACCTTTCAATTTGATTTTTGGACGGCTTTATCAAGTACCATCGTTTTAACCCTCTTGTGTTCTATCCTCTTGAATACAATGTGGCTCGCCCAGATCTTTAAAACAAATTACACTGCTCTCTTGATCACAAGACTACCAGCTGTGCTTGTCAATAGCCTCATTCATTTTGTATTGCTCATCGTTTTACTACCTGCACTCAATAAAGCAGGTGCAGGACGCATCAGATCTATGAATCGCCTGCATAAAGGCAATTGATTTACAAATTCGCAACATAAAGCGTACCATCAGATAATAAATCTGACATAAAATAAGATGATAACAATGATTAAGGAGCTCTTATTTTCATGAGTTTAGATTTCATCCGCCTCAACAAGGTCTCAAAAATCTACCAAACAGGTAAGGTTCAAACGACTGCACTAAGTGATGTCAACTTCAGTATCAATGAAGGTGACTTCGTCATCATCGTAGGTCCTTCCGGTGCTGGTAAGACGACTATTCTTAACCTGATGGGTGGTTTAGACGCGCCAACAGGCGGCGAAGTCATCATCGACCATAAAGACATTGCCAATTACAATGCACACGAGCTCTCACTCTACAGACGCCATACAACAGGTTTTGTCTTTCAATTCTATAATTTGGTGCCCAATCTAACTGCCATTGAAAATGTTGAGCTAGCAACCGAAATCTGCGAGAACCCACTAGACCCGATGGATGTGTTGAGCAGTGTAGGTTTAACGGATAGAAGCAATAACTTTCCTGCGCAGCTCTCAGGAGGCGAACAGCAGCGTGTAGCTATCGCTAGAGCGCTTGCTAAAAATCCCCGTCTCCTTCTATGTGACGAGCCTACCGGTGCCTTAGATGACGATACAGGGCGCCACGTACTAGAAATACTGCAACGCCAAAACCAAGAACGAAACATGACCGTTGTATTAATCACCCACAATACAGCCTTGATGCCACTGGGCAACAAAGTCATTCAAGTAAAGAATGGGACCATTGCATCCATTGTTGAAAACGATGCACCTACAGCTGCATCTCAAATCAAATGGTAAGGTCAAAACGGTCAAGAGGCCGTAAACTCCGGACCGACTTCAGACGTGAGCTCGGTCGCAACTATACCCGTTTCATCTCACTATTCTTAATTGTTGCTTTAGGTGTCGCCTTTTACACGGGTATTCGTGCTGCAGCGCCAGATATGCGAAAATCTGCAGACGAGTATTTCGATGCCCAAAACCTGATGGATATCCGTGTGGTATCTACTTTAGGTCTAAGAGATGCTGATGTACTAGCGCTCAGCAAATTACAATCCATCGATCAGGTGATGCCTGCCATGAGTGCAGATGCGTATTTAGTGAACGGCGAAGATACACCCGTTGTTCGCTTTCACGATGTGCCTACAACACTCAATCAAATTGTACTGACAGAAGGTAGATTACCTCAAAATAAAAATGAAATTGTCGTTGAAGAAAATATGTTGCTAAACGGTGCATATCAGCTTGGAGACGAAATTTCACTAACTCTCCCCCAAGACAGCATCCTCACAATCGACAAAGCAAAGATTGTCGGTGCTGCAAGATCCCCTTATTACATCTCTCACGAGCGTGAACCTACAGGTCTTGGTACCGGTAGTTTATCTTACTATATCTTCGCCCATGAAGACGCCTTCGAAAAAGACTACTATACAGAGATCTTCTTGACCGTCAATCAAGTCGATGGCTTATCTTCTTATAGCCAAGCATACGAAGATGAAATTGAACAAGTAAAACTTGATATTGAAACTCATTTAACAAGATTAATTGCTGAGCGTAGAAGCGATTTAGTTGAGGAAGCAGAAAGTGAACTACTACCTGAAGTCGATAAACTAGCTGATGCTCGAATTGAAGCTGCACGAGAATTCTCTGATGCAAGAGCAGACTTGAACGCCGCCAAAGTGGAGCTTGATCTGGCAAGAGAAGAGATCGACCAAGGACGCGCTACAGTAGAGGAGTTAGAAAGCAACTATGAGCTTTTACTCTTAGCAGGGCAAACAGTTGAAGCAGCACAATTAAAAGAGCAAATCGATTCCATCACGCTTGATCTTGATGCTGGTGAAGCAGAATTAATTGAAGGTATCAAAGCCTTTGAAGATGGCGAACGTGAGCTAGACTTGCAAATGGATGAAGCGCTCTTTGAATTTAAAAATGCTGAAGAAAAAATAACTGAAGCTAGAAATGATATTGCAGCCATCCCTGAAGGCGAAGGCATGGTCCTAGATCGTAGCCATAACATCGGTGCAGTTACCTACGGTGAGAATGCTGACCGGATTGAGGCAATCAGCCGCGTCTTCCCATCAATCTTCTTCCTTGTAGCGGCCTTGATCTCACTCACCAGCATGAGCCGCATGGTAGAAGATGAACGATCACAGATCGGTACACTAAAAGCACTCGGTTATAGCAACTGGGAAGCCTTTAAGAAGTATTTTTATTTTGCACTCTTAGCCAGCATTGGTGGTGGACTTGCAGGTGGCATCTTTGGTTTATACTTCTTCCCTTATGTCATCTTGAATGCCTACAACATGATCTACCAGCTGCCAAGCTTCACAATATTGATTTATCCCGATATGATTTTACTAGGCTTACTCTTTGCCTGTATATCAACAGTATCCGGTGTACTCATTGCAGCCTTACCAGACCTACGTTTAACACCTGCCGCATTGATGCGCCCACCTGCACCCAAACCAGGTAAGCGGATTTGGCTTGAATCGATCAAGCCTATTTGGAAACGCATGAGTTTTTCTTATAAAGTGTCTTTGAGAAACATGTTTCGCTACAAGAAACGTTTATTTATGACTCTCTTTGGCATTGGTGGCTGTACAGCCTTAATTCTAACGGGCTTTGGACTGCGCGACTCAATCAATGCCGTTGTATCTGACCAATTTGTTGACCTCTTCCACTATGACCTCAGCATTCAGTTCGATACGAAGCACGAGTCTTTCGAGGAAGCAATGCTCCCATCCAATATAGTAAGCGAAGTACTAAAGAGTGAAGGTATAGAAAGCAAAGTCTTATTAGATGCCTATAACCAGGAAGTCACTGTACTTGCCGAAGATGCAGATTTGAGTCGTCCACTAAGAGAGCTCACATTCACCTCCAGAGTGACCGCAGTGATTGTAGAGGACATCACTGACTTTGAACGCTTAATCAGCTTACAGACGCCAGGACGGGGCACAGACGTTGAATTGACAGATGATGGTGTTGTCTTATCCGTTAAACTTGCCGATCGCTTAGGTGTAAAGGCAGGCGACTATATCACCATAGATAAATACCAAGGCGTCCAAGGCAGTGCTGTCAGCAGCGATGAGCTAGAAGTTTTCACCGATACAGTTCGCGTACAAGTCTTAGGAATCACTGAGAACTATTTAGGCCATTATGTTTACTTAAACAAGGCCTATCTAGACAAGCAAATTGAAAACCTCACCGTTCCTTACAATACAGTTTATTTAGCGAGTGACGCGTTTACTGATTTTGATGTATTAAATAATGTGGCATCTAGCCTACTTTTAGAAGATGAAATCAGTCAAGTGAACATGGTCCGTGAACAGGCAAGGCAATTTAGTGATTCAATGGATCAGCTAGACCAAGTCATCGTCATCATCATCATCGCGGCAGGCTTACTGGCCATCTTGGTGCTCTATAACCTGAACTTAATCAACATCAGTGAGCGCAAACGAGAGATTGCCACACTAAAAGTACTAGGCTTTAATCAAAGAGAGCTTGCAAACTACATCTACAGAGAGAACATCTTCTTAATGCTGATCGGTATTGCCCTAGGTTTAGTGGGCGGTATCTTCCTCCACCGCTACCTCATCACAACAGTAGAAGTAGATCTCACCCGCTTCGGTAGAGTCATTAAACCCATGAGTTGGATTTATTCCGTAGCACTGACGATATTCTTCTCACTTGGCGTAAATCTTGGCATGTACAATAAAATTCAACGTACCGACATGGTTGAGTCTTTAAAAAGTATCGAATAAACATTGCCCAAAACAGGCAAAAGAAAAGAGCCACCGTAAGAAAAGGAGTTGCGTTTCTTACCGGTGGCTCTCTAATTGTGGATTACTTTAGTCGAGGAAGCCCCAACGAAGTGGCTTGACGCTCGCATCTTCACTGTTATAGTGAAAACCAATGACATGACAACTTGGTTTTTCGAACATTAAGTTCTTCATCTCAAGCGTAACATCAGGGTGCTTATCAGCGAAGGCTGCCATCTCTTCTAAGTATGCCAAATATTTAGGATATTCACTTGCCTCAAAGGATAAGTAGCCAGAGGCGATACCTTCAAACTCAGGTGAACGTTCAAAGTAGACATCTTCGACGTTATCTACTGTACCTAAGAAATCATTGGCAAAGCGCTCGAGTAACTCAATTGCTTCATCAGATACCTTAGAACGTTGTGGCATGGTGAACCTAAAGATGGCACGGTTCGTATAATATGTACCATTTGCTTCTGTAAACGGTACCCAGTACTTCTCAGTAAATGTATCGTTTAGAAGTAATTTGTCCCAGACCTCACCATGTTTATTGCGTCCATCTGAACGTACACGTTCTCCAGACATAATTTCATAGCGAGCAACCTGAATGACAAGGTCCTTGCTCGTATTCTTACCAGAAGGTGTCAAGATGTCCCAGCGCTGACTCAGGACCGCAGACAGTACAATGTCTGATGTAATGAGTTCCTTTAGCTGCATGAGCTCCTTACGGTTCTCATCCCTGTCCTTCTCATCAGTAATATGAATCAATTCTGTACGGCCGTCAGGCATCGGGACGAATACGTCCAGGAACGTGTAGTAGTGATCAAAGATCAAACTCAACCACTCAATGATCTGTCCGATGTTTCCCGGATTCGCATAGATCCGAGCATACCCTTCGTAAGACCTTGCAGATTCCACGTCATCGCTTCTAGAAGCCATCATGGTGTAATTACTGTTCTGCATCTGCTTACCTCCAATTTCTAATATACTCACAAATGTAATATATACATTCTAACAACGAAATCGATAATTGCAAGTGGACGAACTCATTAAATTGCCAAGTTGTTCCTTGTGCAAGCTGTCAAAGCCCGCAAATGAATGACTATTTTGAACGATTATTCACACAACCTTATATTGGATAAGTTCATTTTAATCTTGAATTTATTCGTCACACAAAGCTAAACATACTAAGGCAAGACATAAATACTATTCGTTTGAAAAATAAGCGTAAGCGCTCTAAAAAGCTAGAATTAAACTAAATTCATTCACGATTCCCGCTTTTAAAAAACTATGGTAAAACCACATAAGCACTCGTGTTGCAGTCTTTTAAAGCAATCGGTAGACCCTACAAGGACGATATTTTGTTCCACTACAAATTAACTTGCTAGTACTAATATAACATCTGTATTTCGATTGCATAAACAAGATCGAACTTAGTCACTAGCGATCAGAGAGCAGAAGAGCAAA